>WFXT01000235.1 GCA_015490475.1 Bacteroidota bacterium | reverse complement strand
GTTAAGCCATGTTCCATAATATATTTCTCACATTGCTGGTCTATAGCAGTATTGAAGAACATTGCCAGCATCATGGGTGCAGGTCCGTTGATAGTCATAGAAACGGACGTGTTCTTGTGGGCTAAGTCAAAACCAGAATAAAGTTTTTTAGCGTCGTCCAGTGTAGGTACGCTGACGCCAGAATTACCAATTTTACCATATATATCTGGACGCTCATCTGGGTCTCTCCCATAGAGGGTTACCGAATCAAAAGCCGTGGAAAGCCGGTTGTACGGTTTATCATAAGCCAGAAAATGGAAGCGTCGGTTAGTGCGTTCGGGTGTTCCCTCACCTGCAAACATTCGAATCGGGTCCTCTTCAGGATTTTTCAAGGGATATACGCCAGCAGTAAATGGAAACTCGCCAGGTACATTCTCCTGCAGTTCCCATTTCAATCTTTCTCCCCAATCTTCTGTTTCGGGAAGTTTAACCCGCGGAATCTTGTTTCCAGAAAGGCTAATGTGATACATGGGTTGCTCTATAACGCGGTCGCGAACCTTATATTGGAAAATATCTTTCTTGTATTTTTCAACTTTTTCATTCCATTTAAGTAACTTTTCTCTGTTTTCTTCGTCTATTCTTTGTTCAATTTCTTGAGCTTTTTCTTTTAAGGCTTTGATAACTTCCTCATTGCCATCTTTTTCCAGCTGTTTTATTGTTTCAAGAAGTTGTTGCCATTGCCTTGCTAAGCGACTCTGTTCTTCTGCCCATTTGTTATATTTCTCAACTGTGGCAGCAATTTCAGCAAGGTAGTGTGAACGTTCGGGCGGTATTAAATAATCTTTCTTGGGAAGCTTATATTCCTTCGGATATTTAGATGGGAATTTGACACCGACTTTTTCGGCAATTTTATCAATTAGTGCTCTATAGACCGTATCCATTCCTGGGTCATTAAACATAGAAGCAATGGTTGCATACACAGGCAGCTCTTCATCTGGAACATCAAAAAGCAGATGATTCCTTCTATATTGTTTTCTTACGTCGCGCAAGGCGTCTTCTGCTCCCGGTTTATCAAATTTGTTAATCACAACAACATCAGCATAATCAAGCATATTGATTTTCTCAAGTTGTGTCTGAGCACCATATTCCGGTGTCATCACATAAACAGCGATATCTGCATAATCAACAATTTGAATATCTGCCTGTCCGACGCCAGTGGACTCCACTATGATAAGGTCGAATCCTGCAGCTTTGACTATCTCAATAGCATCTTTAACTGCTTGCGATAGAGCAGCATTACTACGGCGAGTAGCCATAGAGCGCATGTACACACGATCATTGTAAATAGAGTTCATCCTTATTCTATCGCCTAACAGAGCGCCTCCGGTCTTCCTTCGCGATGGGTCAACAGCAATGATTGCTACTCGCTTATCTTGAAACTCATTTATGAATCTTCGGACAAATTCATCAACGACGGTTGATTTACCTGCTCCACCAGTGCCCGTGAAACCAACAACAGGTATTTTCTTTGTGCCATCATACCGATTCATTAGGTCAAGCAAGTGTTTGCGCAGTTCTTGCCACTGTTCAGGATGATTTTCTGCTATTGTGATAGCCCGGGCAATAGCAAGAGGATTGCCGTGAATAACTTCCATTAACCTGGATGGGTCCTCAAAAATGTTCGGTGGGTCAAAATCACTTTGTTTTAGAACATCGCCTATCATTCCTTGTAATCCCAACTGCCTGCCATCGTCGGGAGTGTAAATCTTAATATCATATTTTGCAAGCTCTTCTACTTCATCGGGTAATATAGTTCCACCGCCACCGCCTACAACACGCACATAATCAAGACCCAGTTCGTTAAGGCGTTGCCTCAAATAGGTAAAATATTCCATGTGGCCACCTTGATAGGACGTAACAGCAACGCACTGCACGTCTTCCTCAACGGCTGTCTTGACAACTTCAGCGACCGACCTGTCGTGTCCGATATGGATAACTTCTGCTCCCATAGATTGCATAATGCGCCTCATCAAGTTAATGGCTGCATCATGGCCATCAAACAAGCTGGCGGCAGTGACAATACGCACATGATGACTGGGTCTATATTTTTGTAAAGCCTCTACTTCTTCCTTGCTCCACTCGTATTTCCTAACAACGCTCTTCATTGTTAGTCACTTTTCCACTACATAAAATTACGACAAAATCTGTGACATTGTTTGGAAATGTGTTCTGATGATATAAACGCGACAGAAAGAATTGTTTGATTTTCCTCTGAAAATAGTGTCCATTATTATCTTAAAATTTTGTATCTTTGTTCTCAAAAAATTGGAGTAAAATGAATGGTATTCAAAATC
>WFXT01000234.1 GCA_015490475.1 Bacteroidota bacterium | reverse complement strand
CTCGGAGATGTGTATAAGAGACAGCTACCAGGCAATCTTTGCCCAGGAACAAAATCAATATATTGAACTCCAGAAGTATCATCAGAGCGCATTTCTATCCTGACATTAGCTGCACCAGCACCAAAATTACCAGCTGTAGTGTCCATTAGATTATGTAATATGATACCAACCGCCCCAGTAATACTATCATATATGGTTACATTACCTGTTTGTAATGAGGATAATATACTATGGTAATCAGGGAGAGGTATACTTCTACTTACCACAGAAACTTTGGGTCTCATATAGATTGGTTTAGGTAAAGAGGTACCCCAAGATTCTATAATCCATGCCACCAAGGTATCAGAATTTGTTGTTCCACCGCTTCCTCTACTCGTTAACGCACTAAAATCAAAGTTGTATGGATTATAATTTAATCTAATTCCTTCATTCCAACGACTCGTATCCATAACAGTAGGAATCAAAACAGAACCCTCCATTATAACATCATTAAACAGATCAGTGTTAACAACATGCAGTTTAGCATTAGGAGTAGTACCAATGCCTAGCTTTCCTAATGTATCCATATAAATGCCAATATAATTTGGATAGCATCCCCCTGAACCATAAAATATTCTGAAATATCTCCCTCTAACATCTATGCTCCAAGTTGAACATGTCTCTGCTATAATAGTACTATCACCCCCCGGTCCTAAAATTATCTGTCCTCCTTCCAGTGGATCATCATTCCATACAATTACTTTATCTTTAGCTCTTGTTCTTCCTTGGACATCAAGTTTTAATATTGCTGCATATGGAAGTCTTCCAATACCAACTCCAACGCCATCATCATAAATAATTTAATTACACAGACTTGTTCCAGTCCACTTCTGAACATAGTTGCTCATTGCTGTTCCGCATACAGAATCAAAAGGAGATGGTTTTATCGTCCATTGCGTGCCATTCCAGATTAGGATGTCGCCTGCATTTGCTCCAGATTGCAAACCAATTGGATTTGCAGGCGTTCCATCGCCACTTAATATACCTTTAGTAGAAACACTATCCATTAGATAGCGCCACTTTGTTCCATCCCACCAGTAAAAGCCACGTGGTGCAACTCCGCCACTGCCGTCATTGAAAATTAAAAGACCCGTTGCAGGGGGTGAAGCAATGGGAGCAGCATTAGTCAATGACGTAATGCCAATGTTGGGAATCAGTACACCCTTGTCTGGTGCAGAAACATGGAGCCTTGCCGACGGGTCAGGAGTGGAAATGCCAATTCCGACACTCTGACCGTGGAGGGAAAGGGAACTTATCAAGAGAGCAAAACTAACTGATAGACAAGCTATTACCCCCCCCCCTCACGACGGAGAGGGAGCCAATCTCACATGCCCCATCAAACCGGGCTACTGCCTTCCTTTCCTTCATCGCCAGAGGATTTTTAGGGTTATTTGTTTTTACGATCACAAATATAAGCAATTTGATTTAAATGGTGTGATGAGTGCCCCACCCAAGCCCCTCCTCGAATGCGGGGATGGGAGTTAAAGGGAAGGGGTGAGAAAATAAAACCACTGAGAATAAAAACGAATCACAGAGTGCCCTACGAGATTATCAGAATAATCTAACAGAGTCTTTCTCTAAATTTATCAGCATTGTGTTCTCTTCGCTCTGTGTAGCTCCGACGACACTATGGTTTATATTATACAGCCTCTCAAAAGCTGTCCCCAGAACATCACTGCATAACACCGATTACTTATCTTTGACGCATGATACAGGGAGCCAGAGAAGTATTAGATTACGCAAAGGATGTGTTTTCCACCAAACTGCATGATTATGGCATGGCGTGGATAATATTGAGGCCCACCACGTTGCTTGATTTGTTGTTTATTAAGGCTCACAGAATCAGAACAATAGAAGATAAGGGCAGTCAGGCAGTGCCAGATTCTATTGAAGAAGATTTCATAGGGATAATCAACTACGCTATCATGACTTTAATGAGGTTAGAATGCCCTAATCTCAACTTGAATTCTACTACACAAGAGGCACTACACTGCTATTCTAAAATCATTAATGAGGTCATTGATTTACTTGAAAAGAAAAATTCAGATTATGGCGATGCGTGGAAATTAATGCTACCCACTTCTTTCACCGATATAATTCTTATGAAAGTATTGCGTTTAAGAAGTGAAATAGAGAAAAAAGGACTGTCTAAAACAGTGGCTGAACCGCACTTACTGGACATAATTAATTATTCCATCTTTGCTATCTTAACACGCAAAAAAGTGAAAAACGATAAAACCGCTACAGGATGACCAAAGGATTGAAGATATTAGTTGGCATAGTGCGGTTCGCTGTTGGTGTCCTGTTCATCTTTTCTGGGATGGTCAAATTGGTGGACCCCCTTGGAACAGCATACAAACTGGAAGAATATTTTGAAGTATTCCATTTTCCTGAATTCTTCAACAATCTCTCATTGTTTTTAAGCATTGCTTTTTCCTCTGCGGAAGTTTCTCTTGGAGTGGCTTTAATAGTTGGATGGATGCCCATTCTAACAACCTCTGCTCTACTTCTGCTCATTATCTTTTTTACTTTCCTGACTGGTTATTCAGCTATAACTGGAGCTGTTACTGATTGTGGATGTTTCGGTGACTTCATCAAACTCACACCATGGGAATCATTCTATAAAGACATAGTTCTTACAATACTAATTCTGTTCTTATTCCTGATGAGACGCTATATTACTTCAGGGGGCAGAGTAGCAACAATATTGACTGGCATTGCCACCCTTTTCGCCATACTATTTGGAATCTGGAACTATGTTACATTGCCATTGTTTGACTTTCGCCCCTATAAAGCAGGTAACAACATCTGGGAATTAATGCAGGTGCCTGAAGGAGCACCCCAGGACGTGTATGAGACAATCCTGATATACAGAAACAAGGAAACAGGAGAACAGGTTGAAATGACTTCCTCGGAATTTGCTACTCGCTATCAAGAATTCCAAGATACTACAATATGGGAATTCGTGTCTTCTGAATCCAGACTGGTTCAAAAAGGATACACACCGCCAATCCATGATTTCGTATTGCTTGACGTCAATGGAAATGATGTTACGGCTGAAATACTAAATCAATCTGGTTCCTATGTTTTTATAATAGCATATCCTTCCAGATTTTCTTTGAAAGGCTTAGAAAAAGTAAGTGAACAATTACGACAGGTTAACCTGCCCGTTTATGTCTTGACTGCTTTTCCTGACTCAGAATGGAAGGCAATAAGTAGTGAAGCAAAATTGCCAGACACATGGACGACTTTATACGTTGATGCAACAGCCCTGAAAACATTCATAAGGTCCAGTCCGGGCGTAGTGCTAATGCATGGACCTGTGGTAATAGATAAGTGGCATTGGAGAACCTTCTCAGCAGAAGACCTCCAAGAAAGTTTATCGCAAATAACAATGATAGCACCTGATGAAAATTCACAATTAAATACTTCTGTGTAAACAATGATTGGGTACGTAATAAAGCGGTTACTGTATGGGACATTGGTGTGGCTTGGAGTTGTGGTGGTTATCTTTCTGCTTTTTCAGGTTTTGCCGGGGGATCCTTCTCGCCTCATTGTAGGACAACGAGCTGATGCCGAAACAATTCAACGCATCAGAAAAGAACTTGGTCTTGACCAACCCTTATATATTCAATTTATCCGCTACTTAAACGACATATCCCCAATTTCTGTACACAACAAAGAAGACGTCAAGAAATATGATGTAATACTTAAACTTTATAAGGGAGAAGAAAAAATCCTTGTGTTTAAGTTCCCATATTTGGGAAGGTCATATCACACACGCCGTGATGTGTGGAGTATAATATGGGAGGCTTTCCCCAACACTGCCGCCTTAGCATTTGCAGCCCTCATAATCGCTGTGATATTTGGGATATTTTTCGGAGCCATCGCTGCTATTAGACACGGCACATGGGTTGATGCCTTCATATCATCTCTTTCCACTCTGGGAATCTCTACACCTTCGTTCTTCGCAGGATTAATTATAGCATGGTTATTTGGTTTTCTACTTGCTGAATATACGGGCTTACCGATGGCTGGTTCTCTATTTGAATTAGACCCTTACCGTGGAAAAGTCCTGAAATTGGAAAATTTGGTCCTGCCAGCATTCACTCTCGGAATAAGACCCATGGCTATGATAACGCAAATGACTCGGTCAGCAATGCTGGATATTATGCAAGAGCAATTTGTAATAACAGGATATGCCAAGGGACTTCCCGCATGGAAAGTTACTATCTTCTATGTCCTTAGAAATGCTCTCAATCCTGTGGTCACGATAACAAGTAGTTGGCTCGCCTACTTGCTAACAGGTGCTTTCTTCATTGAATTTATATTTTCATGGAAGGGCATTGGCTTGCTTGCTGTCAAAGCACTTCAAAACATGGATTTTCCTGTAGTAATGGGTGTTGCCCTCTTCTCCGCATCACTATTTGTGGTTATAAATATCCTCACAGATATAGCCTATGGAATCCTTGACCCAAGAGTATCTTTTAAGTAAATATAAACCCTTATAACTATAAAGACACTGGTCTATGAACAACAAAGGACAATACATCTATGGCGTCAGACCTATTGAAGAGGCTGTCCGTTCAGGAACGCCTATTGAAAAAGTGTGGGTACAAGCAGGAAAACGGCTTCCTTCAGCAGTGAATCAGCTACGCAAACAGGGAGTGCCCGTGCAATATGTTCCTCCTCGCTGGTTCAGAAAACTCGGTAATGTAAATCATCAAGGAATAGTTGCACTAATAGCACCTCTTCAATATCAACCACTGGAAGAGGTTCTGGACACAATGCTTGAACACGGAAATGCTATTGGTATTGTGCTTGACGGAGTGAGCGACGTTAAAAATGTTGGGGCAATAGCCAGAAGCGTTTATGCCCTCGGTGGTTCTGCTTTATTCCTGCCTCAAAAAGAAGGAGCCCTACTGTCCGAAGAAGCGGTGAAGGCATCAGCAGGAGCCCTACTACACATTACAGTTACCAGATACCCTTCATCTCAAAAACTTATCCAGTTAGCAGAAGAAAGGGGAATCAATATAGCTGTGACCACAGTGGACACAATGTCAGAACCGATTTATAGAGTAAACTTTGAAGGTCCATGGCTCATAGTGATGGGGGACGAACATAGGGGCGTGCGACCCGCTTTCTTAAATAGAGTGGAATATAAAATCACTATTCCAATGATAAATATGGATTCTTTAAACGTGGCAAGTGCAACAGCCGTCATTATGTATGAATGGTTACGACAGCAACGCCTGAGCCAAGAAAAGAGAAATTAAAATGCCATAACTTTGCAGTGAAAAATAATAGTGAAAAAGTGGCTAATTACAGGTTTAATCCAAAAACTTTAAGATACGAGCGGGAGGAGAGCATTTTCAAAAAAGTTATTCTATTCGTAACAGGTGGGCTTTTTATATTTCTTGGAGGCTTCGCATTGGCTTATTATCTGTTTACATATTCAGGACTTCTTGAATCGCCCCGCGAAAAGAAATTAAGAAGTCAATTAGAAAAAGTTCTTACCAAATATGAAGAACTGAACAAAGAAGTAGAAATTCTTCACAAGCGAATGCAAGAACTGGCTATTAAAGACGATAGTATATACAGGGTAATCTTTGGAGTGCCAGCGGTTGATGAGTCTGCACGTACTGGTGCTTACGGTGGTGTGGAATACGCCCGTGATGTCCTTGATATGCCGAACAACGAAATTATCGCTTCAATTGAACAAAAAGTCAATCATCTAAAAAGACAAGTGGTGGTTCAACAAAATTCTTTTGATGAACTGCTTTCGCTGGCTAAACAATGGAAGGAATACTGGAAGCACATTCCCGCCATTCAACCTGTTGACAACAAACATCTGCGTAGAATTGCCTCTGGATTTGGTTATCGTATTGACCCTATTTATAGAGTGAGGAAATTTCACGAAGGTTTAGACTTTTCTGCCCCCATTGGAACGCCTATATATGCCACAGGAGACGGTATAGTGGAGAAAGTTAAGCGTTCACGCCGAGGATATGGCAATCATGTAATTATAAATCATGGTTTTGGATACAAGACTCTATACGCTCACATGAGCAAAATAATAGTGAAGCCGGGACAAAAAGTCAAACGAGGCCAAATAATTGGATATGTCGGGAACACAGGTAAATCAACAGCACCACACCTGCACTATGAAGTATGGAAAAATGGCAAGAAAGTAAATCCCATCAACTACTTTGTTAACGACCTGACCATAGAGCAATATGAAGAGATTGTAAGAAGGGCTAACAGTAATAAGTATTCCCTTGACTAATATTTCGCTCTGCTATGAAACCACAGATCATCGTAGTTGATTTCGGTTCTCAATATTCCCAGTTAATTGTTCGGCGAGTAAGAGAACACAACGTATATGCAGAGCTTGTTTTGCCGGAAAGAATTGAAGATTTCCTTAACAATGACCAGTTGAAAGGAATTATACTATCTGGAAGTCCTTATTCTGTGTATGACCCTGAGGCACCTGTTGTGGACACAAAAAAATTAGCATCACGCTTTCCCATCTTAGGGATTTGTTATGGTGCCCAATTAATTGCCCACCAATGGGGCGGACTGGTTGAAAAAGGCGAGACCCGAGAATTCGGTCCAAGCACTATTAGGCAAATTGAAAAGGACGACCCCTTTGTAAAATCCATTCCCTTACCATGGAAAGTGTGGATGTCGCACAGCGACGCAATAAAAAAACTTCCCAAAGACTTTGAACCAATTGCATATACAGAAAATAACATTCTTGCCATATTCAAGCACAAAAGACAACCCATTTACGGAGTTCAGTTTCACCCAGAAGTTGTCCACACAGAACATGGCGCACAGCTATTATCTCACTTTCTCTTTGATGTCTGTGGTTGTGAGCCGACATGGACCCCGGCAGAATTTGTTCAGGAACAAGAACATTTGATTAAAAAGCTTGTCGGTCCTGACGAACACGTAGTAATGGCTGTTTCGGGAGGTGTTGACTCTTCAGTAGCAGCAACAATCATTTACAGAGCCGTTGGTGACAGATTCCATGGATTCTTCGTTGACACTGGCTTAATGCGAAAAGGAGAGCCAGCCGAGATAATGGAAGCATATAAACACATTGGCCTACCTGTCAAATTAATAGATGCTAAAGAAGAATTTCTCTCTGCCTTAAAAGGGGTCATAGACCCTGAGCAAAAGCGCAAAATTATCGGACATAAGTTCATTGAAGTTTTTGAACGGGAAGCGAGGAAGATTTCAGGAGCCAGATGGCTGGGACAAGGAACCATATATCCCGATGTTATTGAATCAGCTGCTTCAGGAAGTAAAGCAGACAAGATCAAATCGCACCATAACGTCGGCGGCTTGCCACAGAAAATGAACCTAAAATTAATAGAACCATTACGATTCCTTTTTAAAGACGAAGTCAGGAAAGTAGGAGAATATCTTGGACTTCCGGATACTATACTAAAACGACATCCCTTCCCTGGTCCTGGACTTGCCATTCGTATCATAGGAG
>WFXT01000233.1 GCA_015490475.1 Bacteroidota bacterium | reverse complement strand
GTTATAATGGTTGGTGTGTCTGGTTCCGGCAAAAGCACTATTGCGGAGCACCTTTCGGCTTACGGGCAATTTATCTGGCTACGGTCAGATGTGGAGCGTAAACGACTGGCTGGTTTATTACCCGACCAAGCAAGCGACGGCTCTATTTATTCACCGGAATATAACCATAAGACCTATCAGAAGCTATATTCATTGGCGAAGCAAAATCTATTAAATGGTTTCGGCGTTGTCGTTGATGCCACATTTCTCAGAAGAGACCATCGCCTTTCCTTTGTTGATATGGCACGCCAGTTAGACATTCCATATTACATAGTTTATGTTTACGCTGATGAGTCTATGTATGAATCCAGAATATTACAGAGGCAGAGTAGGGAAGGGGAGCCATCGGAAGCAACTGTGGAAGTAATGCGTAAACAACTGGTAGCTCTTGAGCCCCCTTCCTCTGAAGAAGGAATTGTATTTTATGTGGACACATCTCATCGCTTACCACAAGAGGTAACTACTGAATTACTCAAGGAAATATCCAGAGAACCAAAGCCTGTGTGAGGAAATCTGCTTATTGGGATTCTCTAACTTTACGCAATTCTTCAATTAGTTCTTTGACATGGCGGAGAATGAGATGTCCGGCAGGTCGTGAAACCATCCGCCATGTGTTGGTAGGTAAAATGCTTCTTGACACAGAGCCTACAACAATAACTCTATTATGACTTTGTTCCTTGAGAGCATCATATAGTCTGGATAGCATTTCTTTTGCGTCCTTTTCGTTGATAACTACCACTATTAAATCAGGTTGTTCTCGCTCTACAGATTCCACAACTTCTGGAGGCAAGGCTTGTTCCATTGAATCAAGAACCACAATGCCTTTTTCTTCAAGGTCTCGTCTCAACTGAGAAATTGACGTTTCTGGAGGCAGAAAGCTCATATATGCCAGAACAATTGTCGGAGCAGATGCATCGGGATTCCATTCTCTACCCCTAAGGCGAGGGTCATCAACTTCCTTGTTTAAATATGCATTTAAAGAATTAATATCCATGTGGTGTATAATCTTGCCTTCGGGTGTTATTGTAATGCTTATTTTAGAATCACTTGGTCTGAATCTGCTTCCCTTCTTCCTTGGCATTGAGAACCCGATTTATTCGTCTTACTACTTCTTCTTTCCCGATTAAAGTGATTAGTTCACCTAATGGGGGACCTGCTTTTTGTCCTGTCAAGGCAACCCTTATTGTTAACATAAATTTGCCCTTCTTAAGTTCCCACCTTTTGGCTATTTCCTTGATTTTATTAGAAATATCATGGGAATCTGTTTCTTCCTTGCTTATTACTTCAGCAAATTCTGAGAGAGCAGTTCGGACCTGTTCATTCCATTCTGGAAGTAGCTCAAAAACAGAATTGAGCTCGGGAGGATAAAAGACACTCTTCGTTAATTCTAAGATTTCTCGTATGGTAGTACCACGTTCCCTCATGACTAATAAAGCGCGCATTAGCGTTTCCCTATCAACGCCTTCCGAGAAATATTCACTTAGAAATGGTTCTGCATATTCATATAGCTTTTCAGGAGAAAGTCTCAGAATATGTTGTTGGTTTATCCACTTTGCTTTTTCAAAATTAAATTGAGCTCCGCTTTTGCCAACACGGTCCAATTCAAAGTAATTTATTAATTCCTCAAGGGTATAAATTTCTCTGTCTTCAGGAGGATGCCATCCCAGCAGGGCAAGAACATTAATTAGACCTTCTGGAATGAAACCTATTTCCCTAAAGCCCTCATTGGATTCATTAGTTTGAGGGTCTGTCCATTTTATTGCATACACAGGGAATCCTGCTTCAATGGCGGCTCGTTTACTTAGTTTCCCTTTACCATCAGGACGCAATATCAAGGGAAGGTGAGCGAACTGTGGTTTTTCCCAGCCAAAGAATTCATATAGCAGAACATGAATGGGTGTGGAAGGAATCCATTCTTCCCCTCTTATAACGTGAGTTATTTGCATCAGATGGTCGTCAACCACATTGGCTAAATGATATGTAGGAAATCCATCACTTTTGAACAGGACCTTGTCATCAAGCTCATTAGAATTAAAGGACACCCATCCCCTTATAACGTCATAAAATTTTATCTCTCTATTGCGAGGCACCTTGATGCGTATCACATATGGAGTACCTGAATTTATTAGTTTTTCAACTTCATCAGCAGGTAGAGTAAGAGAATTCCTCATGTATTGACGCGTTATGGAGTTATATTGAGGGTTTGGTACACCAGCCTTTCTAAGGCGCTCTCTAAAGGCTTCCAGCTCTTCAGGAGTGTCAAAAGCATAGTATGCATGCCCTTTTTTAACTAACAATTCTGCGTATTCACGATATAAATTAACTCGTTCTGACTGCCTGTATGGACCAAAGGGTCCCCCAACATCAGGTCCCTCATCCCATTCTATGCCCAACCATTTGAGAGAATTCTTAATGTGGTCTTCTGCTCCAGGTACATATCTACTTCTATCTGTGTCTTCAATACGTAAAATAAACTTACCATTATTCTTTTTAGCAAATAAGAAGTTGAATAAGGCTGTTCTGACACCACCAATGTGTAAAGGACCTGTTGGACTGGGAGCAAACCTAACTCTAACACTCATTGTTGTGCATTTTTGAAAATTCTGTTCCACCTAATCTTTTTGCCGAAAGGAGCATCTGAATCCCACGAAAACAAGATGAACCATGACTTGCCAACAAGATGGTCCTCAGGAACAAACCCCCAATATCTGGAATCCTGGGAATCATGCCTATTATCCCCCATTGCCCAATAGTAATTCATTTCAGGAACATAGTAATTTTGAGGTTTCCCATCAATATAGATCACACCATCTTTCACTTCAAGAGTGTGTCCTTCATACCTGGTGATCACATCCCTGTAAATGGACAGATTTTCAAGGGTAAGTTCTATTTTCTCACCTTTACGGGGAATTTTAATAGGTCCATAATTGTCAAGATTCCATTTGTGTAGGGTGTCGTGAGGGAAAAGTATAGTATGTGAAGGGTATATACTTAGTGGAGGCAGTCCCAGTTTGGATGGTTCATCTGTTATTCTTACTATCTTCTCAATAATTGGTAAATTCTGCAATTTCTTTGCGGCATCTTTTGTCATTATCATTATGTACCCGCCTGTTGCTAATGCCCCAACCATCTTTATGTCCAGTTGTTCCAGATATACAGGATTAATCGGGACGTTGTTTTTAGTAAGCACATAGTGCATGTATAGAGCGGTTGGTGGAGAAGGTTGGAGCTTTCCATTTACGTAAATTTCGCCGTTTTTTATTTCAAGAACGTCGCCAGGAAGGGCAATGCATCGTTTTATGTAATGCATTCGTCGGTCAACAGGATGTAAGGTATCATAAGGATATAGGAATACGAAGATATCCCCCCTTTTAACGGTGTCTAATCCCGGAAGTCTCAAATATGGCAAAAGCTGAATTGGTATGTATGACCGGATTCCCGTAAATGGAATTTCCTGATGCGTGAAAGGGATACCGATGGTTTGGGGCAGTCGTGGTCCATATGCAATCTTGGAGACCACAACGAAATCCCCTGCAAGAAGTGTGTTTTCCATACTAGGAGTAGGAATCCTGTATGGAGCCGCCAGAAACTCTCTAATCGCAAGGATAATCAAAATCGGTATAACCCATTCCCTGACCCAATATGGCAGTTTGTAATAAGCCTGTTTTATTTTTTTCCACACTTGTTTCATATTAGCTCAAAATTTCGTTATAGAAATCTTCAACGGTAAAAAAACCTGATTTATTAACTATCCATCTGGCAGCATGCAGAGCCCCAATAGCAAAGACCTTCCTGTCCTTTGCACTATGTATGATTTCCATTTCTTCAAGCTCGTTATATATGTTCACTATATGTGTTCCCTTTTCGTCACCTTCCCTGATAGCCTTAATAGGTAGCTTCCCCTGTTCATGTTGATTGAGCGTCCATCCATTGTATTTATTAGTGTTTGATATTATCTTTTCTGTCAGTGTGATGGCAGTGCCACTCGGTGCATCCTTTTTATGAATATGGTGTTTTTCCGTTATTGATACTTCAAAATCAAAATGATTGATAAATTTACCGATTAGAGATGCGATTTTAAAGAAAAGATTAACGCCCGGGGCAAAGTTACTACCTACAAGTATTGTGCCTTCACCACTATTGGACCGCTGTTTTATTTCTGGCAGGTGCTCATACCATCCTGTTGTTCCCACAACTATCGGTAAACGATGTTTCCACGCTATGTTGATGTTTTCAATAACTGCTTTAGGTGTTGTGAAGTCTATGCATACATCTGCAGGAGGTAATCCGTTTTGTTTTGCCCCTTCAATGTTTTTTGAATCATAAACAGACACTATTTCTATATCTTGTTGCTGTGAAGCTACTTCAAGTATCTCTCTACCCATTCTCCCTTTCCCAAACAAAATAACCCTCATAATTGTTTGCTAATTTAGGATATATTCAGGAACTATATTTGAGAAGTTGGTTTTAAAATAGAGTGAGTGAGGAGGGGTGCCGGAGTGGCCGAACGGGGTGGACTCGAAATCCATTGGTCCCCGTAAGGGGGCTCGCGGGTTCGAATCCCGCCCCCTCCGCTAATGTAGCAAGGTGCTTGATTTTATTTTGTTATTTGTTCATTAATTCCCGCTGGATTATAATAATGAAAACAACTTTAATCTATAGGCAGTGAAATGCTTGCTCCTGTTTTCTTTAGCATGTCTCTCAGTTCACGAGTTATTTCCCAGAATTCTTGGTATATGCTTTTCTTGATTTCCTGATCTGAGGTTTCCTTGAGTTGTTCTTCCAACAGTTTTTGTTTCAGTTGCAAACCCATTAAGTGAGCATTAGTTGTTATCCGTTTTATATCAGGGATTAATTCAGAAGTACTGTCAACTTGGACACGGAAGAGTTGTTCTAGCATTTTAGGAGAATCAATCAGGTGCCATAATGTTTGCTTAGCCTCTTCGGAAATTGGGAAATCCTCAGGGGATGCGAGAGGTTCGCTTAGGGTCTTAAGTGCGTTGAATATCTCTTCATATAAGGCATCATATGCTATGAGTTCGGGACTCAAAGCTTCAAAGATAATGTCTCTAACGTATTTTTCATCAGAATCTTCTGTCAGTCTTACTTGATGGAAGCCAAACTTTAGAATGAATTTTGCGGTTTCTCTTAAAAAGCTCAGCAGTCTTTTTTGAGAATAGTCCGTTGTTGTAGAAGCTGTCTTGTTAGAATATTGGATTGCGTTGCCAATAGATGACTCCTTACGCCTTATTTTTCGTAATTCTCTTTTCAGGAGCTTGACTTCTAATCCAGTCTTTGAGGAAATCAGTTTAAGGTAGCTTTCCACTTTTAGAGCGTCTTGGATAACAGCGACCAATTGTAGAATTTCTCTTATTGCTTCTGCCTGCTTGTTGGGAGGAAGATTTTCTTGCCATTTTCTATTAAGCCAGAACTCAATGAAATCATAAGGTCTATTTACTAATTCTTGCAGTTTTTCTTTTCCAAATTTATTTATAAAGCTGTCAGGGTCTTCTCCTTCAGGAAAAATAATTGTGTAGGGGATAATGTCATATTTAAGCAATATTAGTGCAGATTGATAGCGAGCCTTCATTCCTGCTTCGTCGCTGTCATAAGCCATTATAACTTGCGGTGCTATGGTACGTAGAATTTTAGCATGTTCTTCCGTTAGAGCAGTTCCACATGTCGCTATACTGTTTTTGATGTTTGCTTTGTAGAAAGCTATTACGTCCATGTAGCCTTCAACAATGATTGCTTGTTTAAGTTTAATAATTTCTGGTAGTGCAATGTTAATGCCATAAAAGGCTTTGCTTTTATCGTATATGGGTGTGTTTGTAATGTTCAAGTATTTTGGCTCATCAGAAGGATTTATGGCTCTGCCTGCGAAGCCTATCGGAATGTTTCCTCTGTCAAATATCGGGAAGATGACCCTGTTTCGGAAAAATGGAATTAAATTACCGTCTGCGGAGCGTCGTGCCAGACCAACTTCTATTAGTGCCTCCGGTGGAACTCCACGTTTCTGGGCATAAGTAATTAATAAGTCATTGTCTGGTGCATAGCCAAGCCTAAAGATGCGTGCCGTTGTTTCATCTACATTGCGGGAACGAAGGTATTCAAGCGCCTCCTTCCCTTCGGGTGTAAAAAGCATAGATGAAAAAAATTCCATAGCCACTATATTAGCCTTCTTCAACTTGTCTACTGAAGAATATGACTTATCATCACCTTTTTGTGAAACATATTGTGAAAGGTCAATACCATATTCATCTGCAAGTCGCTTAACAGCCTCCCAAAATGAGATGTTTTCATATTTCTGTAAGAATGATATTACATCACCGCCTTCCCCACATCCAAAGCATTTGAAGATCTTCTTGGTCGGTGAGACAAAGAAAGAAGGAGTTTTTTCACTGTGAAAGGGGCATAAACCTTTAAAATTTGAGCCGGTCCGTTCCAATCTTACGTATCTCCCTATTACTTCAGCAATAGGCACACTATTACGAATTTCCTCTCTTAACAAGTCAAGGTTAGCCATGCTTGAAAAGTCTTATGTGTTAGTCATTGTCTCCACCTAATAGGTCAAATAAGCCACCTGCTATACTCCCTTCCCCTTTTCTTTCACCACCTATTGATGGTGCAGAAGCAATTATTCTGTCAGCGAGTCTGCTGAATGGTAATGTTTGAATCCACACCTTGCCAGGTCCTGTTAATGTTGCAAAGAAAAGGCCTTCTCCACCAAACAAAATGTTTTTTATGCCCCTGACAAATTGAATATCATAGTCAACTGTTGGCTGGAACGCAACTATACAACCTGTATCTATGCGGAGAGTTTCTCCCGGTTGCAGCTCTCGTTCTATTATGGTTCCTCCTGCATGTAGGAATATTGTTTTGTCACCTTCCAGTTTCTGTAATATGAAGCCTTCTCCACCAAATAGACCTGCCCCTATCCTCTTATGAAAGGCTATTCCTACAGCAACACCCCTGTATGCACACAGAAAACTGTCTTTCTGTGCAAGTAAAGCAC
>WFXT01000232.1 GCA_015490475.1 Bacteroidota bacterium | reverse complement strand
CTTTTATTTCGAGGGTACCTGAGAGCGCCACCAATATTTGCTGCAAAGTTTTATGAGCATGACCCCCACGCATGACATGCTCTGGGACTTTATATGTCCAATAAACTCGTTTGGGAATAAAGGGAAGATTATTACGTTCCGCCACAGAAATATAGCCGATTTCTTCATTCCCTATTTGCTGAAATTGTATGATGGTTGGCTTATTCATAGTTTCTGAAGTTATAACAAATATAGTTTATTGCTTTCTTTTGTCAAAAAACACACTTCCCACAAGCCACATAATGAATCCCAGTGTTATAAAGGTGTCTGCCAGGTTGAAGATTGGTTCAAAGAAAATGAAGTATCTGCCTCCGATTAATGGAAGCCATTCAGGCAATTCTCCTTGCCATATGGGAAAAAACAGCATGTCAACCACTTTACCATGCAAAAACGAGCTGTAGCCATTAGAAGGGTCAAAGCGAGCCACTTCCCAATACGTACTTTCAGTAAATAACATTCCGTAGAACAGGCTATCAATCAGGTTGCCGGCAGCTCCAGCGATGATAAATGCAAGTCCAATGGTAATTAGCTTCGGTGCTCCTGTTTTGATTTCCTTGTATAAAAGGTAGGAAAAGAAAAAGAACAATATTATTCTGATAATGCTTAGCAACATTTTGCCTGTTTCTCCACCTATTAATATCCCAAACGCCATTCCAGGATTTTCAGTGAAATGAATACGAAACCAAGGAAACACAAATATTTCCTCACCGAGCCTCATATTGGTTTTGACCCAGACCTTAGTTGCCTGATCAATAAATAATAAGAAAAGCACTAAGGCTGCATATGGCACAATTCTATTATACTTTGGCAACATCAACTTTCAAGGTTTTTCCATAAACGTCAATCTCTGTTCCATTAGTCAGTTCACTGACAATCAGGATTTCTTTCGCCAAGGTCTCATTGCTTATGTAATCCCCAAATTTCGTAATTACAGGCTTGATCCATTCTTGGTCCTCAATAAACAATTTAATTCTATCCACAACATCCAGATTTTTATCTTTTCTCACTTTCTGGATGCGATTGACCAGTTCACGAGCCATTCCTTCATGAAGCAGGTCCTCTGTTATGTTGATGTCAAGAGCCACTGTAATTGGACCTTCGGAATCACTTATCCAACCCTCTATATTCTCGTGAATTATATCAACGTCATCGGTAGTTATAGTTACCTCTTGCCCATCTGAAAGTGTAAATGTCCATTGACCCTTATTGAGGAATTCCTCAACTGTTTCACTATCAAGGTTGTTGATTAATTCAGCAATTTCTTTAACTTTCTTACCAAAACGTGGTCCCAATTTGTTGAAGCGTGGTTTCACTTTGCGGCGCACCCAACGTCTCGTGTCCTTAACTACTTCAACATTCTTAACATTAACCTCTGTTTTTATTATATCTTCAAGCATAGCGACATAATCAGCTGCTTTTTCATCCGATGATAGTATTAAGAGTCGTGCTAATGGTTGTCTTACTTTAACATTGTGCTTTTTGCGTAGTGACAGGGCAAGATGAACCACATTCTGAACAAGTTCCATAGCCCATTCTAATTCTTTATCTTGCTGTGACTCATCTGGTTCTGGAAACCGTTCTAAGTGGACAGATTCTTGGCTTGGTCGGTCAACAGGTTCATACAGGTCTCTATACAGTCTGTCAGCATAAAAGGGTGCTATTGGTGCCATTAGCTTAGCTACTGTTTCAAGGGCTTTCCAGAGTGTCTGGAAGCCAGAGATTTTGTCAGAGTTGTATTCAGATTTCCAGAATCTTCTTCTGGATAGTCGCACATACCAATTACTGAGTTCATCAATAACAAATCTTTGTATCAATCTTGCTGCAGTTGTTGGTTCATATTTCTCATAAGCACTATCAACTTCTTTAATAAGGGTTTGAATTCTGGATAATAGCCATCTGTCCATCAATGGTCTATCTGCGTAAGGAATGTCTTCTTCTTCGTATCTGAAACCGTCAACATTGGCATATAGAGCAAAAAATTGATATGTATTAAACAATGCCCTAAAGAAACGACGCAATACTTCTGCTGGTCCTTCGGCATCAAATCGTAAGTTTTCCCATGGTGGATTAACCACCATCATATACCATCTGACTGCATCTGCCCCATATTTATCAAATAGGGACATTGGTTCAACTACGTTGCCCAACCGTTTTGACATCTTGTTGCCATGTCTATCAAGGACCAGTCCGTTGACTATCACACTTTTATATGCCACTGAGTCAAAGAGCAGAGTAGCAAGAACATGCAGTGTGTAGAACCACCCTCTGGTCTGGTCAATACCTTCAGCTATAAAGTCAGCAGGGAATCTTTCTGTGAATATGTTCTGGTTTTCAAAGGGATAGTGCCATTGTGCGAAGGGCATTGCCCCAGAATCAAACCATACGTCAATGACATCAGTAACTCGCTTCATGGGTTTGCCGCTGTCTGACACAAGAATTATTTCGTCTACATAAGGCCTATGTGGGTCAAAGTTTTCTGGCAGAGGATCTTTCATAAAGCCCGCCTCTATCGCCTTTTCTACTTCTTGCCTTAATTCTTCAAAGGAACCAATGATTTTGACTTCTTTTCCATCTTCTGTTGTCCATACTGGCAGTGGTGTACCCCAATATCGTTGTCTGGACAGATTCCAGTCTATGACGTTTTCAAGCCATTTGCCGAAGCGTCCCTCACCCACTTCTGGCGGTTGCCACCATATCGTTTTATTAAGCGCAATAAGTTTATCCCTGAATTGACTTACTCTTATGAACCATGACCTTATAGGATAAAAGATAACTGGTTTGTCAGTACGCCAGCAATGTGGGTAATTGTGTTCATATTTCTCTGCCTTAAATACTTTCCCTTCTTCAAGGAGCTTCTTTAGTATAATCTGATCCACATCGGGAGCCCCTTCGTCATAAAAGTCTTTCACTGGGATACCTGCTAATTCACCAGCGTCTTGCGTGAACCTGCCTTCTTTATCAATGAGAAGAATCATTGGCAGACCTTCCTTCTTAGCCACAGCAAAGTCATCGGCGCCATGTGCTGGAGCAATGTGTACAATACCTGTTCCTTCTTCTGTTGAAACAAAATCTGCCGTCACTATCCTGAATGGGTCCCCTTCGGTGGGCGTAACATAAGTGATCAATTGATGATAATGGCGCCCAGCTAATTCTTTCCCTTTATAGGTTTTTACTACTTTCCACGGCAACTCAGACTTATTGCCGGAATATTCCGATACATCTTTTCCTTCATTCTCTGGCTTGAAGTATGCATGTAATCTGTCTTTGGCAAGGATTACTCTTATGGGTTTGCCTGTATAAGGATGGACAGTTTCCACTTCTACATATTCAATTTCTGGACCGACAGCCAGTGCTACGTTTGAGGGTAATGTCCATGGTGTCGTCGTCCATGCCAGATAGTAAAGGTTTTCGTCTTCTTTGTCTTTAAACAATGCAGTGATAGTTTGGTCCTTAACGGGTCTGTAACATCCGGGTAAGTTTAGTTCATGACTTGAAAGAGCAGTTCCGGCAGCAGGCGAATAAGGTTGAATAGTATAGTCCTGATATAATAATCCCTTTTCATACAATTTTTTTAAAGCCCACCAGAGACTCTCTATGTAGTCCCTGTCACAGGTTATATAAGCGTTCTCAAGGTCTATCCAGAAACCCATTCGTTCAGTTAGTTCTTCCCACGCTCGTTTGTATTTGAATACTTCCTGTTCGCACTCTTTATTAAATTCTGCCACAGATATTTTTACACCAATGTCTGTCTTTCTGATACCCAATTTTTTCTCAACAGCCAGTTCAACGGGCAATCCATGTGTGTCCCAGCCACCTTTCCTCGGAACATAATATCCTTTCATTGTTTTGTATCTGCAAACATGGTCCTTTACTGTCCTTGAAAGAACATGATGAATACCGGGTTTGCCATTAGCGGATGGTGGTCCTTCATAAAAGGAAAAAAGCTGTCCGGTCTTATTATTTTCCACACTCTTTTCAAATATCTTGTTTTCTTTCCAGAATTGTAATATTTCCTCTTCCCACTCAGACCATTTCATTGAGTCATATTGTCTGAACTTCCTTTCTGCCATAAGCCCTGCAATTATTATACAAAGGTATGTTGAATAAGTGGAACCTAAGCCTATCTGAGTAATAGCAAAAAGGTTGTTGTTTGCCTCATCTTCACAAAATTATCTTCTGCCTATCTTTGAACTAAAACAGACTGCCATGTTCACGATGAAACATAATATTCCGGAACCCAAGAATGAACCAGTTTATTCCTATGCCCCGGGAACACCAGAAAGAAAAGCCCTAAAGGAAGAAATTAAGCGTTTGAGAAGTGAGATAATTGAGATTCCCCAGATTATTGGAGGTAAAGAAATTTTTACCGGGAACAAAGTTGAAATAAGACCACCGCATGACCTGAATCATCTGCTTGGATATTATCATAAAGGAGATAAACAACATGTACGCGAAGCTATCAATGCTGCTATGCTTGCCAGAGAAGAGTGGGTTAATACGCCATGGGAGCAAAGGCTGGCAATTTTTCAAAAAGCAGCAGAACTACTGTCCAAAAAATATAGATACTGGATTAATGCAGCCACTATGTTGGGACAAAGCAAGAATGTTTTTCAAGCAGAAATTGATTCAGCATGCGAATTGATAGATTTCTGGAGGTTTAATACATATTGGGCACAATGGTTGTATGAACAGCAACCAATATCTCCGGAAGGATTTTCTAACTACATGGACTATAGACCACTTGATGGTTTTGTTTTCGCCGTAACCCCATTCAATTTCACTTCCATAGGTGGTAATCTGCCTACTGCCCCTGCTATAATGGGCAATACGGTTGTTTGGAAACCTGCCAGACAGCAAGTCTATTCCGCTTATGTCATAATGAAAGTTCTTGAGGAGGCAGGCTTACCCCCGGGTGTCATAAATATGATTATCGTTGATGGACCAGTTGCAGGAGAGGTTGTTTTCAGCGACCCTGATTTCGCAGGATTACACTTCACTGGTAGCACATCAACCTTCCAGTGGATGTGGGAAAAGATAGGTGCAAACATACGGAATTATAAGGCATATCCACGTATTGTTGGCGAAACGGGTGGTAAGGACTTTGTGGTTATGCATCCTTCTGCTGACTTGCGTGCCACTGTTGCCAACCTGATTCGTGGCGCCTTTGAATATCAAGGACAGAAATGTTCTGCTGCCTCTCGTGCATATATTCCGGAAAGCAGATGGAAGGAGTTCAAAGAACTATTTGTCGCTGAATTAGAAACAATCAAGATAGGTCCAGTGGAGGACTTTAGGAACTTTATGAACGCTGTGATAGATAGGGCTGCATATAACAAGATAGTATCATACATTGAGAAAGCAAAGCAGGATGGCCAGGAATTTATCTTTGGTGGTGGCTATTCTGATAAGGAAGGTTATTATATTGAACCTACGGTAATCAGAGTGCACAATCCATCATATGTTA
>WFXT01000231.1 GCA_015490475.1 Bacteroidota bacterium | reverse complement strand
TACGGCAGGAGCGTATTCTTCGGCTATGCAGTGCCGGATTCCATGGGTGGCAACGACCGCGTGGTCTTCGGCAATCAATCCGTCAACTGGATAGGGGGACAGGTCAACTGGAGTACCTATTCTGACCGTCGCTTCAAAAAAGACGTTCGCGAGGATGTCGTCGGACTGGATTTCATCAAGCGACTTCGCCCGGTTACTTATTATATCAGTTTGGACAGCGTCCGGCGACTGCTGGGCGGTCCCGAACCCACATGGCAGGGTGCCCGCTACATAGAGAAGATTCCCTTCACAGGCTTCATTGCTCAGGAAGTGGAACAGGCAGCCCGACGGGCTGGTTACAACTTTAGCGGTGTCCAGAAGGTCAACGGCATCTACACCCTTCGCTACAGCGAATTCGTCGTGCCTATCACGAAAGCCATCCAAGAACAGCAGGAGCAGATTGAAGGGGTGTCGGCAGATATAGATACTGTGGAGTCAGAACTTGGGGAAATTGAAAGGCAACTGCGAAAGATTGGATATCAAATAGAGATGATTCAACTTGGTTTTGAGGATGAGGAATAGGCGTCAAGTAATTTAGTATTGCTCAAAGAGAGGTTGTTTGTCACCAATGGTGGAGACTTATATGTTAGTTACTAAACATATCTGCTCAGGCGTTGTATTATAGCGTAATTTAGCATTATGAAGCAAGATATGGCGAGTATGGTCGCAATTATTATGCGGATTGCTTTTGTTCTGTTGATGGTTAATAGTGGTTTTGCTCAAGATAGTTCTGAAAGGGATGCTATCAAAGCAATAGATACGGCGTATTACATACAGTTGCTTGCTTTTAGTGAAGAATCATTGGCTAAGGAAGCATTATATACTGCTCGTAGGAGATTGAACATGCCTGTTGTGAAAGTGAAAGAAGATGGATTGAGCAAGGTTCGTGTGGGTCCTTTTGCAGTGAGGGATTCTGCATATCTGGCTTTAAGGCATGTTCACAAGCACTATCCTGATGCATTTATCGTGAAGGTTGTTCAGAACGGCAGAAGGAATCCGTTGTTCCCGTTTAAGCGTGGCGATAAAGAGAAAGAGGAGGGACTGTCTTATGAAGTAAAATGCTACATTCAGACAGGTTCTTTTATGAGCAGGAGCAATGCACTAACAGAATCATGGAAATATGATAAATATCCAAACAGAATTGTTTTTAAAGGCGATTTATGGAGGCTATGGCTTGGACCATTTGATTGCAAGGAAGTGTATAATACTTTGGAAGATGTGAAGGTTATTAATCCCGATGCTTTCGTGGTTCGTGATACTGTTGCATTCCAGAAGGATGTCAAAGTTATTTCCAGAAAGCCGTCGTTGGCACCATATCCACAAACTTTTAGGATTTATGGCGATGTAGATTCTTTAAATTCCGTACTGATTGAAAAGAAAAAGGGGAGCAAAACGATTCAGGGATATAGAGTCCAACTGGCTACGTCACCGAAAAGGCAGGAAATTTTTGAATTGAAGGCAAAGTTTATGAAAGAAAATAATAACATACCCGCTTATGTGGTTTATGACCCGCCACTTTTTAAACTTCAAGTCGGAAACTACTTAAGATTAATGGATGCCAGAAGAGCAAGAATAGAACTGTCCAAAAAATATCCCAATGCCATTGTTGTCTGGCAGGAAATACCGATTGATGAAATTGAACGCACTTATTTTAGCGATTCTAAGTAGTATTGCGGTTTCAAGGGACTCTCTGACAGTAAAGTATGGATTTTTACAGGTTGGATATGGCACTGCCATTCCTGCTGGCTTAATAAAGCAGGTTTCTGGGGTTGCTGGAACACCTTTAGTAGCAGTGGGATTGTTTACTAACAAGGGATTTATTAAGGTTTCATGGGAGTATTTTTTTAGTCAACGATTGCCTTATAATCCCTTAGAGGATTATGTATCAATAGATGGATTTATCTATGACGACGATGGGATACCTGCTGTTGTCCAATTGGAGCGGAGGGGCTGGAGCATTGGTTTTTCTGTGGCTGGAACATTCAGGATTCAACCAGAGGGAAATTTACTTATTTCTTCGGGGCTCTCTGGGGGATATTTGACGCACTGGCTACGTGTTCATGTCCGTAAGGGAACAGTATCATGGCTTCAGGATGACCGAATCAGGAAGGGTCTGAGGGGACGTGTTCAGGGTCCTTATGCGGGCATTAATGTGGGACTGTGGCATGATGACCCTGAAAGAATGTTGACCTTCGCTCTTAATGTTGAGTTTAAAGCGATTTATTCCACACCTGTGTATGAAGTCATTCTAACGCCATCACCTTATTTGTCGGGGGGGTGGGATTTTCTTATTTCTGCTCGGTTGTCGTGGTTTCTGCCAATAGGGGGCAGGAAGAGAACATTTGAGTATTAGAACTTATGGGACCCAGATGGGAGGGGCTGTTCCACCCTGCGTGTGACAGGAGTTGCAGGCACCAGAGGTGGTTGGTTGTGGCATGTGTGCCATCATACCAATTGTGTTTTTGACTGATGGATAAACACCACTGGAAAGATCCACCTGTTCTGTGGTATAGAAATTACCGTTTTTGTCGGAAACCAGAGAGATTATTAGTGTTCCCTGTCCGTTGGAGCCAGTGTAAATCTCAACTATTCCACCAACATACACATTGGTTTTCATGCTGTCATATAGAGTTCCCGCTATGGAGAAAGCAAAAGCATTGGTTCCATTGTGGCAGGACATACAGTTTTTGCCACTGTAGTGGCTTGTTGCAGATGATGAACTAACCACTGTTGGTTGCTGGTTGCCAGAATTCTGTTCTTCTTTGTCTTTTTTGCGACAGAAAGTGTTCAACCCTATAATAAGTATTGCCACCATTATTACAAAAGTCTTTCTCATAGGTACTTAATTGTCCACGAGTGTCAGTAGTAAGATAGGACATTTTTCCTTACACGTCAAATTTTGCGTAGATTAGCAAAAAAGTTTTATATGAAGATAAAATTTGGGACTGACGGATGGAGGGCTATTATTGGGTATCAATTTACGACGGATAATGTGTTGCGGATAGCGGAAGGGACTGCTAAATGGCTTAAAAGTCAAAATCTTCCACAGAGAGTAGTTATAGGTAGGGACACTCGCTTTGCAGGAGAAGTTTTCATGGATAGTGCCATTGCAGTGTTCAATAAGCATGGTATTGAAGTTATCGTTCCAGAATCTGAGTTTGTTACTACGCCAATGCTTTCCCTTGCCACTGTTGAGCAAAATGCGGGCATTGGGGTTATGTTTACTGCAAGCCACAACCCACCATTGTATCATGGTTATAAATTGAAAGCACATTTTGGAGGTCCTTTACCTGTGGAAAATCTGAAGGAGATTGAATCCTTAATTCCTGACAAGTATGAAGACAACTATACTTATCCATCGGGGGAAGTTACTAAGACATACAATATGGAAACTGTTTATTATGAGTATATCCAAGATAAGTTTCATCTGGATGCTATTCGGCGTTTGTCCATTGTGTATGAGGCGATGTATGGAGCGGGACAGAGAATCATGAGACGCCTGTTGCCCGATGCCGTTATTCTGCACGGAGAAGTTAATCCTTCTTTTAAAGGGGTTCCGCCTGAACCAATAGCCAAAAACCTTACTGAGGCAATTGAGTTTATGAGAAAGCATCCAGAATATGAATTATGTCTTGTAACAGATGGGGATGCGGACAGAATCGGATTAATAGGGAAAGGAGGCAATTTTATTTCTGCCCAACACATATTGCTTTTGCTGGCTCACTATATGGCTGGGTATAAAAAGCAGAAGGGCAAGATAGTGGTTGCTGTATCATCTACGGAACGCCTGAGGAGACTGGCAAAACACTATGGACTTGATATTGAATATGTGCCTGTTGGATTTAAGAACATAGCACCCAAGATGGTTGATGAAAATGAAGATGTGTTACTTGGGGGAGAGGAGTCGGGAGGAATAGGCTTAAAGGGACACATTCCAGAACGTGATGGCATTTATGTTGGCTTGACTATTGCAGAATTCATGGCACTATCAGGCAAATCGCTTAATGAATTGATAGAGGAAGTCTATGGTATTGTAGGGAGGTTTGCGTATGTGCGTGAAGACCTGCACCTGTCACCAGAACAAAAGGAGGAGGCAATCAAGAGGGCACAGGCAGGACTTGAACAGATAGGGCAATGGCAAGTTACAGATGTCGTAACCATTGATGGCTTTAAGTTCATTATGGGAGAGGAGCGATGGCTGTTAGTTAGACCTTCGGGGACGGAGCCAGTGCTACGGCTTTATGCTGAAGCACCAGACGAACAGGAGGCAAGGCAATTAATCGCTGAATTCAAAAAACTTGCAGGGATTAGTTAGGCACATAGTTGTTGTTCTGATTGCTGGAGCAATAGCAAATGACACGTGTGGCTTTGCAGACTCTGTTTCTGAAAAGCGGTTGTCTTACACTACTCTGGCTATATTGGAGGCTGGGGGGCATCTGTCTGCTTTCACGGGACTTTATTTTCTGTGGTATAGGAATTATCCACAGACGAGATTTCACTTTTTTAATGACCTTCCTGAGTGGCTTCAGATGGATAAGGCAGGACACTTCTTTTCTGGTTATTGGTTGACCAGATTGCAGACGTATGTGTGGAAACAAACAGGATATAAGCGTCCTGCATTGATGGGAGCGTTATGGTCTGCCGTGGCAATGACTGGCATTGAAATTCTTGATGGCTTTTCTGCTAAATGGGGAGCATCGGTGTATGATGCACTGGCAAATTTTATAGGCATTTCACTTGCCTTGTGGCAATATGACAACCCGAAATTATTAGTGTTCCCTTCTTTTTCTTTCCATCCTATCAGATATCCTTCAAAATATGAAGAACGAGCACGTCAACTGTATGGAACATTTCCTGTGTCTCTATTGAAAGATTACAATGGGCAGACATATTGGATTTCAATGGGACATAGACAATGGGTGATACTGCCTTCATTTGGTTATTCTGCTGAAGGAATGTTAGGGGGAATGTCCAACTGTTGGATTCAGAATGAGGTGGAAGTGTGTGCTGATATCCCACGTCAGAGGCAGTTCCTGATTTCTTTTACTTTAAATTGGAAAAAATTGAAGGTCAACTGGAAACACTGGAAGAAATTGGCATCAGTACTTGATGTGATAAAATTGCCTGCACCAGCACTTATGTTTTCTGTCCCAGATGGTTCGCTTAAGTTTTATCTGGTTTATTTTTAGGGCTCTTGATATTTAGGTTGAAGCCCAGCCCTGCTGATAGTCTTATGTCCCAAAACTTAATTGGTATATTAAAGTTGTGTTCGCCAAATATTAGTTTTACGTGAGCAAAAAAGTGAAAAAATTTATGAAAGTAGAGATTGTATCCTATGGTTGTAGAAAACAGAGGGTTAATGCCAGATTGGGAGGATGAAAGACCGAAAACTATGGGGTTTACTTTTGTATAAGATATTCCAGATTGAAGTGCTAAAAACAGGTCATTGTTATTTAACACAAAATGGTAGGCGCCCCCAACAAAGAGAGCGTGATTAAAAGCAAAGGAACCAACTTCAGAATTTAATTCCCCCAGATAATAGTAAATGTCTGATAGTACAGAATTTGTGGGTTGGATATAGATTTCCATGTTTCCGTGAAGATATGCAAATGCCCTTGAATCATAGATGTTAAGGGAAGGAGAAATAGATGAACGAAGACCCAATAAGAAAGGCTCAATGTAGGGTTGTCCAAGACAAGAAAAGTAACTGAAAAGAAGTGTTAAAATGCTCAATTTTTTTGCCATATCCTAAATAGTTTGTAATTTATGCTTAATGTGATTAATAGATGTCCTTCTAAAAAGGCGTGGGAGTGTTCAATGATTGTTATAGTGCCGTTTTGTCTCTGGTAGTCTAATTCTTTTGTTAAGTGAATCATGTATTGAATAGTTAAGGAAAGGTCAGTGTACTGGCTTAAATTAAGATGACTTCCTGTGCCTATTTGCACTGCTGAGCCCCATCTGCTTCTTGTTATTTCGGGATTATGGATTACCGTTTTTCTGTTGTAATCAAAACAATGCCCTGCAAGTATGTATGGCTGTAATTTGGTAGGTTTGTTTAGGTAGTAATACAACACTGACCAACCTATGTGATAATATATGCTTCTTAATACATTTTGCACATTAATTGATATATAATCTGCATACCATTCTGTGTTAACACGTTCAGAAAGTTGAAGTCTGAGTTGACCGCCAGATCCTAAACCGGTGCCATCGCTTGAAAAAACGTTAAAAGTGCTACGAATTCCGGCAAATAGATAACCGGAAGTGTTATTTTGGGCATAATTGAGGGGAGTGAGTAAGGAAGTTAAGAAGACTATTGACACTATATGTGTAAATTTTTGCAGTTTCATCTTGCCTGTGAAATTATGTATTTTATAGTATTTTTATGTGTATCATGCCATGGTTACAATTGTTTAAAACCGTAGGCAAAGCGGTTATTGACTTTGTTTTTCCGAGGCAATGTAGTTATTGTGGGACAGTTTTAACATCACAGGAGGAGGTTTGGTGTACCCGATGCCGGCTCAGTATTAAGTACACAAACTATTTCCGAATGCCTTTGAATCCTGTATATTATATGTTTTCCATGTTTAAAGATGTAATATTTGGTGGTGCATTGTGGTTTTATGACCGGCGCTCACTGGTCGCTAATCTCATTCATGAATTGAAGTTTTTAAGGCGCAAGGAACTGGCTGAGCCAATAGGGAAAGAATTGGGTGAAGAACTTGCTGAGTCGCCATACGTTCCTAAAGATATTGACACAATAATTCCAGTGCCCTTACATCCCAAGCGACTAAAATGGAGGGGATTTAATCAAGCAGAGGAGGTAGCAAGACATCTGGCATTAGTGCTTAACACTACTGTTAACACGCAGGTTTTAAAGAGGATTCAAGAAACGGAGGCTCAGAGTGGCAAGTCTCTGCATGATAGATGGATTAATATTTCTGGGGCTTTTGCTCTAACGGATCCGGAGTCTATCAGGGGCAAGAAGATAATATTACTGGACGATGTGTTGACCACAGGAACTACTTTGTCCCATTGTCTTCGTGTCATTGAGCAGGCAAACCCTGAGTCTGTGTGCGTAGTTACCGTTGCTTTTGCTAACAAAGCACGTTTCTGAAATGAAACTTGATAATAAAATTTAAATGTTCCCAGAAAAGGGAGATGAAATGTGCTAACATGTCCATTACAAGAGAAGCCTTGAAGAGAGAAATTGCAAGAGTTGTAAGGAGTAATGATTTCACTTTGAAAAATGTGTTCTTGTTTGGTTCACGTGCCACGGGAAAATTTAGAGAGGATAGCGATTGGGACTTGCTGATAGTTATTAACGAAAGAATTCCATTAAAAAAGCGAAGGGAGTTAGCCCTGAGCATCTATCATCATCTGAGAAGAACCTTTCCAGAGGGTTCTTTTGACGTTTTTGTTAAGTCACTGGCGGATTTTAAGGAAGAAAGTCAAATTGTCAATACTGTTTCTTAT
>WFXT01000230.1 GCA_015490475.1 Bacteroidota bacterium | reverse complement strand
TGCCGTTGAAACCATTGAAGCAACTACATTTAAGTTGCTGTCAGCATTGAACCAGTGTGGAATTTAAACTGAATGAAAAGGTAACTGCATTTCTTTTGGGCTCGGGTCAGCATTGAACCAGTGTGGAATTTAAACTCCTTATCTGTCCCTATACCAGTATCTATATCAACGGTCAGCATTGAACCAGTGTGGAATTTAAACAACATAAACATTGATAAGGACGATAATGTCTTTATAGTCAGCATTGAACCAGTGTGGAATTTAAACGGTGTTGCCACATTCAGGATTCTCTTTGACCAGGGCGTCAGCATTGAACGAGTGTGGAATTTAAACGTATATCAGTGAAGTTCCGTCTATCTCCGTAAACATATGTCAGCATTGAACCAGTGTGGAATTTAAATATGGTTACTCTATAAAGTAGTCTTGCTGGGTTCCTACAACGATAATCTGTTGTGTCCATTGTCGTAGTTTTCTTTTGATCCTGTTGCTTAGGTCATATTTTTCATCTGTGTTTTTACTTATGTTAGTAATTATGTCATCTACATAATGCTTGATGTGATTCCATAGTGTCAGTTCGTTGTGGATATGCTTGATCCCATGGTTAGAGGGATAGTCTCTGAATACAAAATTTGCTAAGATTCCAAGGAACTTTGTTCTGGATGGCAATTGATTCTCTTGAATGCAATCCTTTATCAGGTTACAAATATTAGGTAGGAGTTTCTCTTTTTCTTCGTTGTTTTTCTCTTCTATGCAGACTTTCCCAATGTCATCCTGATAAATCATGTCCACTGTGCTAATGTCTCTAAAGAGTCTATGGGCATCATGTTTGGTGTCCGCTGTCCATCCTGCATCCAGGATGCGCAGGGTGTCATAAAAACGCTGGTAATATTTAGTGTGTTGGAGATTGTGCTCATTAAACACTCGCTCTACAAGAGCAGCTTTGTCTTTTTCTGAGAGGCATATTGAAGAGCGACATTGCAAAGGAGAAGTTCTTTTTGATTTAGTATCTGTTAAGTACTTAGTTGAAATATCTTTCCACGCGTCAGAAGTCCAGCCAATTGTTCCATCATAGATTCCTAATTCAGGGATTTGTGAATCGTATGCCTGCTTAAGCAGTTCCGCCAGCGTAATAGTCAAAAGAGCAGGTTCATAGACTCGGCCGTTTGCAAAGTCTGTAAAAGTTGTTATTCCTGTCTCTTCCTTCTTATTTTTCTTACTCCGTTTTTTCTCTTTTACTTCAATAAGTTTCTCTATGGGTTCAACGAAGATGTATACATTAGTGCGGAGCTCTTCATAGGCTTTAAATGGTTTAATATGTCTGTTAACTCTACCCATACGTTGCACGAGGCTGTCAGCAGGACACATGTCAGTGAATAGCACATCTGCATTGATGTCCAGTGAGGCTTCCACAACCTGCGTTGCCACTAAAATGAGCCCATTTAGTTTCCTTTGCTTCTTCCATTCTTCATGACTCTGATTCTTGAATGCCCAATCCGAAGTCAGGACCTCCTCTCTGTCCCATCGCTCTCTGAGTTTTAGTCGTGAATGTAGGAGCATAACACCCACCTTGTCTTCGTATAGTCTTTTGTCATTCTCAGGCATTCGTGTTATCTCTATTACTTTTTCTTGTTGCAATAGCCAATTGTAGAAGGTTTCTGCCCTGCGAACCGTGTTGAAGATAACAAGCACTCGGTTGCCCGATTTTGCCATTTCTAATATCTCTTTAGCCAGCGGCTCATCAGAAACTACCAGTTCTTTGCCATTACTATCTTTTTCTATTAAAGAACTACTTACCAAACATAATTTGTGACGAATGCAATTTTCATGAACCACGTCAATATAAGAAATATCAACGGGACCCTCTGCCTCGCTACTGTTTTTTTCTTGCCACTTATTTAGCGGGATAGTCTTTCGGTTGTAAGTGTCAATAATAAGGACTTTCTCTGCTTCTCCTATTTTTTCAAGGGCTTCTTTCAGTTTTCCAACAAAGAAGGGAGGTAATGTAGCGGTCATCAAAAGGAACCTCCCGCCGTGTAATGCGGTATCCACCAGTGCCTGCAAGACTACTGCCGCTGCCCGAGGGTCATAGGCGTGAACCTCATCTCTAATCAGGGATGACATGCTCAGAGTAGCATATATGGATTCGTAGTTGGGGAATTTAATAGCCGCAGGCAAAATTTGATCACCAGTAGTAATTAAAACAGGCAGGCTTAAGTGCCTAAACATATGCGACAGCATTTCTATTTCTCCTTCTTGCGAGGTATCAATGGACTCCTTGTTTAGGAGTTCATAAAGTGCAAAATCAGAAAGACCGTGTATTAAAGCAACATTATGATTTCTGATATAGTCTTCAGCGAATATAGTGTCAAACTTTATTTTCCTATCTTCGCCTTCAACAAGCTTGTAACTTGAAATGAACATTTTATTTGTTGCTGCTTGAAACGGTAGGGTAAATATACATTTACGCCTGGTGTGGTTGATTGCCCATGCCAGGGCAAAAGCGCTTTTGCCACTGCCTGTTGGAGCAATGAGAATAAGGTGTCTGTACTCGCGGGCTTTTTCTATCAGTTGCTCCTGCCAGATTTTATCTGCTTGAATTTGCTCCTGCTTTTTCAGGTTTTCTAATATAATAGGCGGATTATCGTCAGAAAACCATTTTTCGCACAGTGGTAAGAAGTCATTTATATCCATTCCGGAACCTTCCCAAAAAGAAGCATATCTATCTGCTCTCATCAACCAACCAAGTACTAAGGTGCGCTTGATGAAATCTTTAGAATCTGTGGGTAAAGAACTAAATAGTGGCTGCAAATAATTATTAGGAGGTGGAAAGAATAAAACCTGCTGCTCCTCTCCCTGCAGGTAATCATGGAACCAGCCTCCGTAAGCAATGTGCTCAATCAGTTCCTCAAAAGGTGTTAGTATGTCAATAAAGTCTTTAAAAACAGAATTTTTAAAATGTTCCTTGAGCGTGTCTAACCATAGGTCTACATTTCTTTTAGACGATCCTTTACGTTGTGCCTCTTCTTGAACACTAGTATTAATAGTATTAAGCAAATTATGCGCAAGACGTTGTGCCTCTTCTTGAACGCTCGTATTAAAACCCAGCATTGCATCTCGCCAGTGGTGGTAAGCCACTGCTGAATATATTGTGCTTAGATCGGAACGGTCAATACCAAATTCTGTTAGTCGTTCAGGAGAGAATAACAAAGTACTTACAAATGAGTGTAGTCCTTCTAGTGTCCCAAACCACTTCAGTATGTCTTCTATTGTATTTCCCATTCTATATTGGAATCCCGGGTGCACTTTTCCGATGTCGTGCAAAAAAGCACATATTTTTAGTATCTGTCCAATTTGACTACTTTTAGCATTTCCGTTAGTAATGAAGTATCTGAGCCAATCGGGGTCTATTTGTGATAATCGTTCAATTTGGATTATTAAAGGCTGAAGGGCATCACTCACATGTCGGGTATGGTCTGCAAGGGAGATACCATTACTTTTAGCAAGAATATCGTTCTGTTGGATGCTTCCCTTTGCCATCTCTTTTTCTTTAAAAAGCTGTTTTAGTTAAAAACACTGGAAAGAATTTTCTTAGCAATTGTCTTGTATTGGAAGTCGTCAGAGAATCCAAGCGTTCCAGGAATGTTTGCACTGATGGTGCCTTACATGAAGTCAGGTCATCATACCAGGCTGCCCAATGGCGGGAATTTATCTTCCCATCATTCAGAAAACAGTTCACAAAATGGAATAGCCGTCTTCCATTGTTGAGACTGTAAAAAGTGGCTACACGATAAAGCAGTCCAGCACCATGGCCTTTTGTCGCAGTTTTAGGTATCCAGTGAAACAATCCTGTTCTTCCCGAGGCTTTTTTATTACCCAACTCCACAACTCGCACATCTTCAAACACCACCCAATCTTCTGCCCTGCCAAGGTGAAGAGGGTATAATCGTTCCTGTTTTTCAAGTTGCTGCTTTAACCCATCAGTCATCTGACAAATTCCACACTGGCCACAGCCTTCTGTTTTATCCAGAACTGAAGTGACGTCTTCCAGTCGCCCATCATTGCAAATGGCATATTTAATCAATTTGAGGAAGCGAAGGCAATTCGCCGAACTGCCGATGTGAATAATAAGATGGACATCATTGAGGATGTCTATGGACACTGGGATTTGTCCGCCAGGGTGCTCTGCCGTAAAGTCTATAATCCGATTGGTTGGGCTGCCAAACCTGCTGGTATGTTGCTTAGCGTTCAAGTTCCGAAACCATGTGTATTCCGTTGTTTTGGATGCAAAGGTTCCTGCTACAGATAATTCCAGCTGGTTGACCAGTTCGTGATATAGGACCGCATTGATGTCGTCGGCAGGCTTGGGCTTTGTATCTCTCGTCTCTGGTTTTAACCATATTTGGCGACAGCGGTCGCACTGACACGGTGCGCCATCACCATGCAGATTCCGAATGCCTAAGACATTGCACAAAAGACCAATAATAGTGGAAAAGGGAGGCAGTGCTAGGGTATGCCGCCTTTGATAAGCAAAAGGTACTCGCCAATGTGCCTGTGGTTGATAGATCAATAATCTGATAGATATTTTGCCATCTTTTTCTTTTGGCGTGAATGTTTCTCTGCATGGTTCTAAAGACATACTAAAAGTTTTCTTTGGTTGTTTAAATTATCTGCTTAAGTTCTGGTATCAAAATTTTGCTTAAAATTTCACAATTGCACACGAAACGTCTCTGAGCCTTTGAGTTGCATCTATGCTTATAGGTCACTATAGGCATGCAGCAATTTGTTTGGTAGCAAAGATAATGAATCTTGTCATTATGAGAACATGATAGACATTGCATTGTATACATCCTAAAACATCTGATT
>WFXT01000229.1 GCA_015490475.1 Bacteroidota bacterium | reverse complement strand
TTGCATATGAGAATAGTATATACAGTGGGAGGGCGGATGCTGTTCATGGAAGGGTGATAATGGAGTATAAGCAACCTGGTGCGTTGCGGTCAGGAACAAAACTGAATGAGGCAATAAATCAATTGCGGGGCTACTTGCTAGGGCAAGATGAAAATACCGCAGGTATATTGTTTGATGGGCAACAGATAGTTTTTTTGAGAAAACAAGCAGACGGTGAGATTAAGGTTATGGGTCCTTATGAGTTTAATAATAGCAGTGCCAGAACATTATTACTGTATTTGCGTGGGTTGGCTCGTCTTCCGTTGCGTGCCGAAGAGCTGGAAAAACATTTTGGTCCTACCAGTGCCCTGTCCAGAAGAAGCATAGTGGCATTTGTTAATGCTTTGCGACATTGGGGAGACAGAAACAGGATAGATACCTTTTTCAAAGAATGGAAACGATTGTTCGGGATAGTGTATGGGGAGCAGTTTAGCCAATTAAAGGATGAGTCTGGATTATTATTAAAGCATTATGGACTTAGCATTTCTGGACAGGATATTGATTTCCACGAGCTGTTGTTTTCAATTCATACGTATTTTGCCTTCCTGCTTAAGTTAATAACGGCTGAATTACTTACGCTTCGTGAAGGTAGTTATGCGGAGTCTTTTACTACACAATTGTCCCATGCCGATAGTGAAGAACTTGTAAGAAAACTTAAGGAAATAGAGGATGGTAGTGTGTATTCACAGAGGGGTATTATTAATTTTCTGGAGGGAGATTTTTTTAGCTGGTATGTTTCTGCTTTAGACTCGCCTGAATTGCGAGAAATTGTCCGAGAGATAGCGAGGACGTTGTCTGAGTTTGAGACCGGTACTGGCACTATTGAGCCGACGGCAAGCAGGGACCTTCTAAAAAAATTGTATCAGTATTTATTACCACGGGACTTAAGGCATCGTTTGGGCGAATACTATACTCCAGACTGGTTAGCTGAGTTCTTAATAGAAGAAGTAGGATACAAGGGACGGTTGTCGGAGAGGATACTGGACCCTGCCTGTGGTTCGGGCACTTTCCTGGTGCTTGCAATACAAAGAGCAATAGAGCGGGGGCGTCAAGATAGTTACTCCGATTTAGAGGTAGCGAAGCGTATTCTTGCCAATGTGTGGGGTTTTGACCTTAATCCACTGGCTGTGATAGCCAGTAGGACCAACTATTTGTTTGCAATGGGAGAACTGGTCAATGCGATATTGGAGAGAGGTGGGAGAGTTGAGATTCCAGTTTATTTATGTGATTCTGTATTGACGCCCACGCGGGTGCCACGAAATTTATTTGGCTCATATGTAGAGGTGATGACGTCAGTGGGTAAGTTTCTAGTACCTGCTGAATGGGTTCGGGACAGAGGTTTCTTATTGCGAAGAGCGTCGCCATTGGTGGAGCGATTGGTTAGGTCCGGCTATGGGGTAGAGGAAGCTATGGAGTTATTTCGTGAGGAAGGTTTATTGGTTCACAATAACGAGGAGCTGGTAAAGAGCTTCTATGACAGGATATTGCAGTTGGAGAAGGAGGGTAGAAACGGGATATGGGCACGTTTTCTCAAGAATGCATTTGCCCCTGTTATGGCAGGAAAATTTGAATATATAGTCGGAAATCCACCATGGGTGAGATGGGACTACTTGTCACAGGAATATAGGAAAGCAACTCGTGAGCTATGGGAAAGATATGGACTGTTTTCATTGAAGGGCTTTGAGACACGACTTGGAGGTGGCAAAAAGGATATATCCATGCTGTTTACTTATGTGTCTGCTGATTATTACCTGAAAGAAAGAGGTAAGCTGGGTTTTTTGATTACACAGGAAGTGTTCAAGAGCAAAGGAGCAGGGGAGGGTTTCAGGAGGTTCAGGTTGAATTCTGGTCATTATTTGAGGGTTTTAAAGGTTCATGATTTTAGTTCATTACAACCATTTGAGGGAGCCACTAACAAGACAGCTGCATTTGTGGTCAAGAAGGGCGAAAAAACAAGATATCCTGTTCCATATTACGTGTGGGAAAAGAAGAAGGGAGGGAGGATTTTCCCGGAAATGACCCTGCAAGAGGCAAAGAAAGTATTAATAAAGCAGAGGTATCAGGCACGGCCGATAGGCACAGAAGTGGGACCCTGGCAAACCGTTCCTAAGGGCATGCATAGGCAGATGGAAAAAATAAAGGGGGATAATGCATATAAGGCTATTCTTGGTGCCAACCCTAATCCCTATGGGGTGTTCTGGCTTGAGGTGAAAAAAGTTCTTGGTGACGGAAACATTCTGATTAGCAATCTTCCAGAGAAAGGTAAGTTAGAAATACCTAAGGTAGAAGAATATAGGATAGAGCCTGGACTTGTTTATCCTGCTGTCAGAGGCAGAGACATAGAGCGATGGAAGGCAGAGCCTGAGATATTTGTTCTTATTGTCCAGGACCCTGAAACACGAAAGGGCTATAGTGAAGAGTTTATGAAACGGAAATTCCCGTGGACATACAGTTACTTACTGAAATTCAAGTCAATTTTATTAAACAGGCGGTTATACAAAAAATACTACGAACACACAAAGGCACCATTTTACAGTCAGTTCAATATTTCCAGAGATACCTTCTCAAAGTTTAAAGTAGTCTGGAAACGTATGAGTAATGACCTTACAGCGGCAGTTGTTTCACAGGTAAAGACCCCGATGAATTACAGGACAGTTATTCCCTTGGAGACCACTTCCTTTATTCCCACAGACAACGAAGATGAGGCACATTACCTGTGTTCCATAATAAATTCCACGCCTGTTCGCCAGTTCGTTAAATCATTTTCTGCTGCTGGCAGGGGCTTTGGAACCCCTTATGTTATGAAGCAGGTGGGAAT
>WFXT01000228.1 GCA_015490475.1 Bacteroidota bacterium | reverse complement strand
TTGGCATGCGTTCCAAAATCATATCTCAAATAAAGCCTGAAGATATTGCTTTTGTCGTTTTTTATATATTGAACTTCCCATGGTCCAGCATTTGCCTTTTGAATATCCTTATCAAAGTCAACAAATTTGGGTTTTATAGGCTCTGGAGTAAGGGAAACAAATTGTTTGTAAAATTCTGAATGTGCTTCTGTATTGGCTTGAACAGGAGTTATTGGAGGTTTCTCAAGGTATATTCTGTCCTTTGGTTCACCCTGTCGTTTGTAAAGAACAGCATAGTTATCGGCAATATATTTGTTTAAAAACGCCAAGACATCGTCTCTCGTCGTTTGTTTTATGTAATCCAATACTTTGAGATAGTCATCCCATGATAGTCCAAGCCTAATAGCATATTCTAAATCTTCTATTTTGTCCATATAAGATTCCCATGACTTCTCGTGTTCTAAGAGAATGTTCTTTTTGCTTGCTTCAACAAGGTCATCGGTAATAAGGTCACCAGAACGAACCTGTCTTAGCACATTAAGAACCTCTTGTTCCACCTGTTCAAGGGTTTGTCCCTGACGTGGAAAGGCACGAATGAAGAACACACCCCCCTGTCCGTAATCACTGGTAAATGCGTTAATATTGTGGACACGATGTTTCTGAACCAATTCAAGGTTAAGAATCCCGGCAGTGGAGTTTGAAAGGAGATATTCTGTAACCAGTCTATGAGCGAACTCTTTTAAATTAGATGGTTCTGGCACCCTAAAACCAAAAAGGACATAAGCGGGCTTGGGACCAAATTGCTCTGCCTTCTGAACGCCTTCTGGAATAGGAGGTAGTGTAAATTGTGGTTTATCTACAGGTTTGGGCTTTAATTGTCCTAAAGTAGAGTCAATTAGTCTGATTGCTTCGTCTGGATCAACATCACCAGTTACAATAACTGTCATATTATTAGGCACATAGTATTTATCAAAGAACTTTAGCATTTCTTTGATGGAAGGTCTTTTGAGATGGTCTGGCAAGCCTATGACAGAACGTGAATAAGGATGATTCGGATATAACATTGCAAAAATCTTATCTATAGCCCGATAGTTCTCGCCATCCTGAAAAGTCATGTTGAATTCTTCAAATACTGTTTCCAGTTCGGTATGAAAGAGACGGGGCACTACCTTAGAGAACCGTTCCTTCTCAAGGATTAAAAGTCTGCGAAATTCGTTTGACGGAACATAACCATAATAGACAGTGAAATCGTAGTCCGTGCCAGCATTTAAGTAAGTCCCCCCAATCAGTTGATACATATGTTCATATTCGCTTGGGATAGCATATTGGGCAGCCAGTTGGGAGATGCTATCAATCTGCTTGTAGATAGCCTTCTGCTTGGCAGGGTCTTCTTCCTGTCTTAACTGTTCAAAAAGGTCTTCCAGTTGTTTCAAATACTTGCTCTCTTCTTCCCAATTTGTGGTTCCTATTTTGTCTGTGCCTTTAAACATCATGTGTTCCAAGTAGTGAGCCAATCCAGTGGCGTGTTCTGGTTCGTGGATGGAACCTGCATGTACCACTATATGCATAGCAACACGAGGCTCGCTGTGGTCATGACTTATGAGAACTTTTAAGCCATTGTCAAGAGTATAGTGATGTACTTTCAGTGGGTCATCGGGATTGACATAAGCCTTATACTGTTTAGATATTTCTTTTTCTTTAGTGCTTTCCATTTGACAACTATTTCCAGCAATCAAAATTATTAAGTTAGCCACTATTACGGAGCTGAAGGATTTCAATGAATTCCTTACTTTGAGGGAAATCTGATATGAGCCGCTGATATATTGCATTATTGGTTGTTGACTTCTCATTTTGCTTCTCTTTTGATACATTTAATACGACAAACAAGTCCTCAAAGGTTACATCTATTTTCTTGCTCGTTTCAGTTAACCAGTTGGAAAACAGTGTTTTTGCTTTTGTAAATACATCTTTGTTATCAATGACCACTTTGTTTGTCTTGTGAGATTGCTTAATGTAATGGCTAAGGTGGTTGGCTATGCGTGGAGCATCACCATGCTTTTTGCTTTCCAACCATTTGATAAATTCAGTTATTATTTGACTGTCAGATAGTGTTTCTGGTATTGGTTGTGAAGATTCTTTTGGGGGTTGACTTCTTTGATTGCTTTTATTAGACGTTTGGTTTGTGGAGTCTGTTCTTTGAGATTGCTGTTGCCCTTGAGACGATGGTGATTGCTGTTTTTCAGTTGCACGAGCCTGTCTGGGCGTTATAGACGGCAATGTTGCCAATTCCATTAATGCCAACTCAGTAGTTA
>WFXT01000227.1 GCA_015490475.1 Bacteroidota bacterium | reverse complement strand
TAGTAAGAGAGTACGAAGTTATTGTAACTGGAGAATAATAAGGAATCTGTTACATAAAAGCAACCATCAAAAGGAGGGGGCTGTAAGATGCCCCCTTCTCTTTTTATCTTCTGAAGCTTTTTACTATTTTCTCTATGTAATCAAGTTAACTGGAGTAATAGTGGGACAACGAGTTAGTTGTAGCATTTCATTTGTGGACAAGTTTAATAAAGCATTTGTGTGTATATTTATCATCTGATATGAAATGTTACACAGCAATCAAGATTTTATGGTTGTGGTTATTGGGTTTTGTTATCGCAAGCCAACCACCAGACTGGCAACATCTTGACCTTACTTTATTCGTTAACATATCCTCCAGAACCATAGCAGGTAAAGCAAAATGGACAGTTACTAACCCATCCGACACCATATACATAAATCTTGTTCAATCACTAACTGTGGATAGTGTCAAACACAACTTCCAACATTGTCAATTTGGAAGGGAAGATCAAAACACTATCTGGATAATATGTCCTTGGACCAATACTATTGACTCATTTAGCATCTTCTATAGCGGACAGCCTGCTCAGGACCCTTCTGGCTGGGGCGGATTCTACTTTACTTCATCCTATGCTTATAACATCGGTGTAGGTTTTGCAGTGAAGCCACATAGTTTTGGGCGGGCGTGGTTTCCCTGTCCAGATACAGTCGGCGAAAAATTCACGGTAACCATTGAAATACACTCTCCACAAGGGTGGATTGCTCTGGCTTCGGGACTCCCCGACACATTTCCTTCTCAGGATACAATATGGAAATACGCCTTGAATAAGCCTATTCCTGCGTATCTGGTCAGCGTTGCCATTGCTCCTTATCACGTCTTTTTAGATACGTTCAACACAATGGAAGGTCCCAAGCCTGTCTTTCTGGCATCCCTTCCTCAGGATACCCAAGCACTTAAAAGTTCCTTCAAAAATCTGGATAGAATTCACGCTCTCTGGGAATACTACTTTGGTAAGGACGTTTTTCCCAGAATTGGCTTTAACCTTGTTCCCTTCACGGGTGGTGCTATGGAACATCCAACAAACATTGCCTATTCCAGATTTCTGGTTGATGGGACCCTGCAGTACGAGTACATTATAGCACACGAGATGTCTCATCATTGGTTTGGTGACAACATAACATGTGGTACAGAACGACATATGTGGATAAATGAAGGATTTGCAACCTATGCAGAACACTTATGGCTTGAACATAATGGCAATGGATGGAACTGGCAAGCAGTAATGGATAGACTAATGAGGACTGCCCACATTGATGACAATGGATGGATTCGTCTGGATAGCATTCCACACAGTGCCACTTATGGAACACACGCTTATGAAAAGGGTGCTCTTGTAATACATGCTCTCAGATTGTGGATAAATGGTAATGAAGACACGTCAAGTGCTCTTGGTTCCTTTGGAAAACGCCTAAGATACCTTTTTGAGACCTATCCCTTTGCATCGCTTACATCCAAACAACTAATATCTATTGTTACTGGGAAGGTACCGACAGATACGACAGATGTTCCCGATGGTTTTTATGACATTTATATAGCCAGAACAGGCTATCCTGTTGTTTGGATTGATTCATGGACATGTACAGACTCTGTCTGCACCGCCAAGATCTACAGAACTCGCTATGGTTATGACGAACCTGCTAACATACCGATGCCTGTTTACCTGTATGCTCTTGATGAATCAGGCACCATTATATTTAAAAAGAAAGTTTTTCTCTTTCCCGGATGTAATCAGGTGCATTTTAGAATTTCACAATCACCTTCATTTTTAACTTTGAACTATGAACAGCCCGTTCTGGATGCTTCCGTAAAACTTTTCTCTGATTCATTTGTCAATTGGGCAGAAGGACACATGGAGATACATACCTCTTCACAGCCGTTTTTTATCTCACACCATTTTTCATCTCCGGGAACCAAGTATCCGCTACCCACAGGAATTAGATTGGCACCAAACCATTTTTGGACGCTTCAAGACCCATTTAGCACAGTTGATTCATTAGTGTTCACTTTCAATGCTCGCTCTACAGGTTCCTCTGCTTATCTGGACTGGTTTATCCCATCCACCGAACAAGCCCTCGCCGTTTTCTGGCGACCATCTGCTTCCCAACCATGGCAACAACTACCAACGGAAGTAAATACTCTGGGCAGTGCATCCGACGGATATGCAACTTTAAAAATCAAAAATCCGGGTTCCGGGCATTTTGTAATTGGCGAAACTGGAAATACTACAGACACTTTAACGCCTGTTCTATCATCCACCTGCAACGTTGTTAACTATTCAGAGAAAATTGATGCAAACGACATTATTCGGCAAATAGGCAAAAGTTCCTTTGCCATTACTATTCCCTTTCAATACGCAACTTTATACTCACAAGAAGGCACAGTACTCGGAACATATACATCAAACCCTATTGATATTAACGACTTCCAAGCAGGCATTTACTTTCTCGTTATTAAATTGAGAGATGGACAGTTCGTCTTGCATAAATTGACCATACCTTTTTAGCAGAATTTAGTATTTTTGTTTTAAATAGAAGAATTATGCAAGCCATGATGAAACAAACACTAATTGGTTTAACAGGGCTTATTACCTTTTTCTGGCTTGTTGCTACCTCTCCTGCTTCTTTACCAGCATCGCAATGTTCTGCTACGACACCATTAGATATTTCCTGCCACATAAAATGTGAAAAGTCAAATATCAGTTGCAGTGCTTCCATGTTTGAACTCGTTTGTACATGCGAAAATGAATATGGCAAAATTGAATATCCAGAAAAAGCACTCAGAACGCTTGATGAATTTTCCGTTTTTTGCAAGGAAGAGCTGTCATCAAAAATGGCTCAAAAAATGAGTGAACTAACTGTTTTGTATATTAAGGCTTTAAAAGAAGGCAAACCTAAAATGGTTGCTTCAATCGGTAAAAAACTGGATAATACATTTCTTTTACTGCCAACAGATGACAAAAAGAAAGTTATACAATTCTTCAACAGCAAGGGTTATAAAGATATTGGGTTCTAATTAGAACCCATACATAATTCAAAACTTGTATTTGCTTTATCCTTGCTTCTATTAATATCTGCTAAATACAAACCATTTAAGGTTGTAACAGAAATAAAACTTACAGATCGTCTTATTTAATTGGTATTCGTGGCAAGAAGTCTATTGACACTATTCAGGCACTTGGATATGTCCGTGCTAACAAACAACTATTTTCAGACATTGATTCTTTCGTATTTATAAACTGCGACACAGCCATAATGGTAACAAGAATATGTCCTTCCAATTCAGTGAAATGCTGTCTCTTATACACATCTGACGCTG
>WFXT01000226.1 GCA_015490475.1 Bacteroidota bacterium | reverse complement strand
CCTGTTAAATCTTTGCCTGACCGCTTCCCAAACCAATTCCTCTTTGGAAGGAAACACCTTGTAAAGAGTCTTCTTGCTCATACCCAACTCTCTGGCAATATCATCCATATTGACAGCAATGACACCATGTTTCAGAAACAAGTCCTCGGCAATGCTTATAATCTTTTCCCTCAATTGTTGTTCATTCTTAACCACCAGCAGAAACTTTGGATACAATAACAGTTTCTAAATAGTAAAAAGTTTCTTTCAACTATTGCATAGCATTTGAGTCTTTAATAACTGCAATTGGAAGTGCATTGCATCTTGCTCCAAAGAAAAGAAAACAGAAGACCATTGTCGGAACTTGGAACATTGAAAAAACAGCAGACGAAAGCCAAACAGCCAAGGGAACAGTTAGCATAAAAGCCGACATTAAAGGGTCCTGCACATTTAATAAGGATAAAACAGGAAGTTGCGAGTTAAATGGAACTATCAATATTGATGGTACAATGGGTCCATCTAACACTCAGGTATCCATTGTCCATCAAGTTTCTGGAACATATCAAATCAAAAATTGGGATGTGCAGGATGATAAGATGATAATTGAATATGCTGATGGTTCTCGTGAAGTATATTTAGTTACAGAGGCTTCTAAGAATAAGATTGTCCTTGACAGAAGCGATGAAGGAACCACTCTTCAGGTGAATGCTCAAGGAAACACCCTGAATCTGGAAGTTCATTACAGCATGAAAATGGAAAGATAACTCCCTTGAGAAAATCAAGGGACCTTGACGGAAGGGGGGACTGCCAATGCTCCTCCCCTTTATCTTATTCTCACGCAAAAAATAATTGTTCTTTCAGAATTATAAGTACTAAAAGGTTCCCCTCTATAATTACCATATACATTTAGTGGTATAAAGCCTGCACATTCAAGCATGCCAATGAGTTCGTCTATGTTAATGAGTTTCAATTGCTCTCTATATTTTAGAGTCTTATTCCCTTCCGTCCACGAAATTTCTTTATATACCATGTTATTTGCAATCCAGCGTTTTATGTTGAATGTCTTATCTTCTATATGTAGTGTTTCCTCAGGGATGAGGTTCTTTTTTACATAATGGGGGTTTAGGTAATCAAGCACAAACAAGCCTCCATTTCTCATGGCTCGTGCAATGCTTTCCAGCATAGCCAGATTATGCAAATCATCTTCCCAATAGCCGAAACTTGAAAAAATACTTATAGCACAATCAAAAAGGTTATCCCAATAGGGAAATCTTAAATCATGTTGAATAAAAATGGCTTGGGGCATATTTTTGCGGGCATGATTTATCATTTGTTTGGATAAATCAACGCCAACAACCCTAAAACCTGATTTAACCAGCCACTTGCTAATCCTTCCATATCCACATCCAGCATCCAGAACAAGGGCTCCCTGATTTATGTGCCCTGAAGCAACTATGAAATCAACAATTTGTTGGGCTTCCCTTTCGTTGCGGTGGGAATAAATCAAGAAATACTCTTCCCGTTCAAACCATTCACGCCAAGAACCCGTGTTTTCCATTACCTATTGATATTGGCAGGAACAGGAACCATCAATTCCAGAAGCACTATATTGAGCCTGACAGTCTTCTTCATATGCTCTTATTTCTTGGTCTGTTCCGCACACTTCGTCTTGGGTCAGCACCTGTCCATTCTGGTCAACGGCAGTGCATTGTGCACATTTCTGGCATGCACCAAAGAACAAGCCTGCTAACAGGACAGTTCCAAGTAATGCCTTCCTCATGGCTATTTTATTTTAAGCGTTAACTTTTTATGCTTTGCCACCAGGTCCCATGAATGAATTAGGCAAAAACTGTTCCGAAGTGTGAATTTCTCCGTGTGTTGCTTCGTATCTGGCTATGTTTTCTTGCAAAACTTGTAAAAATCTTTTAGCATGAAAAGGACTCATAATTAGCCTTGACCTAACACGAGCCTGCGGAACACCAGGCATTATAGTTATGAAATCAAAGATGAACTCCGCTGGCGAATGCGTAATAACAACAAGATTCACATAGATTCCTTCTGCTACTTCCTTGGGTAATTCAATGTTAACCTGTTGTTGGATTTCCTGCTTTTTTTCCATTGCTCTGGCATTTCAAATGCTAATATATTAACCACAACGCACTAAGGTGCTTGACAGTGTATATGAAAAGTGCACGTTCTTAAAAGAGCCGGTATTGGATAGTTATTAAAAAACTTGTATCTTTACTTATTGATGAGCATT
>WFXT01000225.1 GCA_015490475.1 Bacteroidota bacterium | reverse complement strand
AGTTTTAACGCATAAGAGAGATTGTATTGTGCTAAAGAATCCTCAGGATTTAATTTTAACGCCTTTATGTAATAATGAATAGCACTGTCTATTTGCTTCTCTTTCAAAAACGCATTGCCGATATTGTAATACAACTTTGACCTCAGGTTCTTATCCTTAACAATGGGAAGCATTGACTGCCATTGTATTCGGGCAGAAGTATAATCTCCTTGACCATATTTAATTAAACCTAAATCTGCTTTAGCAGGCAAAAATAGAGAATCTTTTTCAAGAGCCTGTTTATATAATGAAAGTGCCTGTGCTGTGTCTCCCTTTTCAAGAAATTCACGTGCTTTATATGTTAAAATTTTTGCTGATTGGGAAGAAGCAATAAAGGGCAAAGCAAACGCAAATAATAAAAGAATCCTTCTGCGGGGCATAATGACAAGCAGTATCAACAGAGCAAGTGACACCATTGCTATGTACGGATACCATTCATTATACTGCAGATACACCACCTTTGCCTCACTGTCGGGATTTATCCTTCTAAGAATCAGAGAAGAGAGAGCATTGACCACAGGGGCAACCTTATCAAGGCGAAAATATCTTCCATTTCCTGTCTCTGCTATTAATTTAAGAGTTTCCTCATCAAGTCTTGAAATAACTACCTTCCCGTTGTGCTTGAGATAACCCGCTTTGTTGAAGCCACGGGGGACGGGGGCTCCCTCCTTTGTTCCGACACCCACAGTCCAGAATGTCCAATTTCTATATTGGCTGACTGTGCTTGCTACGTCTTCCTTTGATTCATGGAATTCACCATCTGAAACAATAACTATCTGTGCTGGCTGGTCAATACTAACAATATGTTCCACTTTAGTAATGGCATTTGTTATCTTACTGCCCTGTTCTTGAATAATGCTCTTATCTACAGCATCCAGCGAAGCGAGAACCGCACTAATATCATAGGTTAAGGGCGTCACTACTGTTGCCTCTTCTGCGAAAATGACAAGGGCAATGTTGTTTCCTGCCAGTTTGTTAATTAGCATTTTCAGAAATATGCGACCACGTTCAAAACGGGACGGGGACACATCTGTGGCAAGCATACTTCTGGACACGTCAAAAAGTATAATAACATTTCCTGATGCCACCTTCATCTCAAGGGGTTTGAGCCCAATGCGTGGTCTGGCTAAGGCAACCATCAGTGAAACAAGGGACAACACCGCCAGAAGGGTTATCCACACAGAGCGATAGGGAATCAAGTGTTTGTATAATCTTTGTGCATGTTTGCCAAGTTTTTTGATAGCATTGCGATATAGCACAAAGAGTATAAAGACAAGGATTATGCCACCAATAAAAGCAAACAGTGCATATTCCAGATATTGCAGATTTTTCCAGTCCATAGTTACGGTTTAGGATTTGCAATGGCATATAGCAATATGAAAGCCACAAGTCCAAACATGGCTATTTTTAAAAACGGTTCAGGAACGTGTTCTTCTTTTCTGTAAACCTGTGTTTCCAGTTTTGTTTTTTCCAATTTGTCTATGTCCTCAAAAATCTCTTTGAGAGTCCTATTGTCTGTAGCACGGTAATACTTCCCACCTGTAATTTTTGCTATTTCCTTTAGCAGGTCTTCGTTGATGCTAACCTCAACCATAACTGTTTGCTTTCCAAATGGCGTTGATACGGGATAGGGTGCCTTGCCGTATGTCCCTACACCAATGGTATATATCTTAATTCCCAATTGCTTAGCCAATTGTGCTGCATCAATCGGATTTATAAATCCAGTGTTGTTTTCTCCGTCTGTCAACAGGATGATTACTTTGCTTCTGGCTTCTGAATCTTTGAGTCTGTTTACTGCTGTGGCAATACCCAATCCAATGGCTGTTCCATCACTCATAAAATCAGGGGACAGGTCTCTAAGCCACGATATAAGCAACTGCTTGTCAGAAGTAACGGGGATTAACGTGACGGCATCGCCAGCAAAGGCAACGAGTCCAAATCTGTCGCCATGGCGCCGCATAACAAAGTCTTCTACCACTTGTTTGGCTGCTTCCAGTCTGTCAGGCTTTAAGTCCTGTGCCAGCATACTTGTGGACACGTCAACAACAAAAACAATATCCACACCATAAGTATATTGTTGTTCAATAGATGAAAATTTGACAGGCATTCCAATGGCTATTGAAAGTGCTATTGCAGAAATGAACAGAAACAGGAAACTAAAAGGTATGAGAAGGGGACGCAATCCAGCATAACCAAAAAACTTTGCCGTGCTAAAAAGAATTCCTCTCCGCTTTCTCACAATAAGCCATAGGAAGGCGATAAGTGATATGCCAAGTGTAATATACGTCCACATGGGTTTTAATAAGGTATCAAAATAAAACTGTTCATTTGCTATAGGAAGCATTGCCAGACTCTTTTTGCTTACTTTCTGTTAATTCTGAAATGGTTCTGTGCATATCTTCAAGAACTCGTTTTGCTTTTGCAAGGAACATATAAGCCTGTGCTGGCGACAGAGACAATCTGGCAAACTTAACAAGGTCTGCCTCCTGCAACACGTCAAAAAGTTCTTGATTGAAGGAATATTTGCTGAGATTTTCCTTAATTTCAGATGTTGTCATTTCAAGTGCTGGTATACCAAGTTCCTCTTCAATATATTTTCTGAGAGTATCAGAAACAGTATCATAGAATTCCTTAAATTTCCTTTTTTCTGGCAATTGAGATTTTTCCAGTTTCTCCAGAGTCTTAAGCGCTTTTTCATATGGGGACAACGGTTTCAAAAATGGTATTTTCTCCCTATTCTTCCACAACAAAAATCCTGCAATGATAATCAGTAGCAACAACAGTAACAACAAGACATACCAGTAATCATACCATAACATTAGAAGCCTGTCTTTCCACGTCAGGACAACAGGGAATTGTTGTGGGGGCTTAATGTCCTGCGTTGTATCTACAGGCAAAAGCCTCACTTTCACAGTAAGACCCGAAATAGTAAAGGTGTCTGCACCAGCATCTGGATAATCAAGCACTACTCTAACAGGGGAAAGGGAAACATCCAGACTATCATATCCTGCAAGAGCAATATCGTATATTTTTTCAAGCCTTCCATTAACAACAAGCGTGGTATCAGAGATCTCAAGTATATGTAAAGGTCTGAAAGAATCTTCAGGTAGGATAAGTTGTGTCTGGACACCCTCCCACAAATTGATTGATATGGAAAAATAGACTGGTTGTCCCACAACTACTGAATCAGGTTGCAGGGAATAAGAAATCGGTGCTGTGGCATACACACTATTATTGAATAAACCACAAAAAGCCATAGTCATAAAGAACCATAGTCTGATTCGTGCCATACTGTGCAATTATACTGTTAGTTTCAACGCATTGTTAGAGCGCTTACGCATAGCGAATAAACGAGCAAGGGCTGGAATATATTTAGTGTCTGTCCTTATTTCCAGAAGGTCGGCACGGGCAGACTGAACAACCTGATAGAACTGGTCAAGCCATTGTTTTCGCTTGCGTTCATAAGCCTTTCGGACTTCGGCAGAAGACGTATCAATTGTTAATGTCTTTCCATCAAATGTTTGCAAGGACAGTACTCCTGCTTTGGGCAGATTGGCTTCCATAGGGTCTTCAATCCTTATGAATATCAACTCTTTTGTCTGTGCAAGATTTTTAACCAGATTCTCATCTGGTAGGTCAAAGAAATCGGAAATAATAATAACAACAGCATGATGCTTAAAGCGTCCTTTCACCACAGATAAAGCAGAATCCAACTTTCCTGATGCGCGCTGATTGTCCGAAAAAAACGCCTTCCTGAGAATAACTGGAAGAGAAGACTTTCCTTTACGTGGCGGAACCCACAAGACATCATCCTTTAATGGAATGGTAAGTGAAACACGGTCTCCACTGTGCAGAGCGGAATAAGAAAGGACTGCAAGGATTTCAAGAGCAACATCATTTTTAGTCTTTTCTGTGGAACCAAAAAGCATTGACGGGGCAGAGTCAAGAACAACAACTACGAGCATCTCACGTTCCTCCTCAAAAACTTTAACGTAAGGATAATCCATTCTGGCAGTAACGTTCCAATCTATATGTCGTGGGTCATCGCCATAAGAATATGCTCGCACTTCCGAGAAAGACATACCATGCCCTCGAAATCTGCTCTTCCAATTACCTATTAAATATTGTTGTGAAGCCCTACGGGCGGTTATTTCAAGCCTGTGAACCTTCTTCAGTATTTCCTGCAGTGTCAGGGCACTTCTATTTTTCGTAATATTTCCGCTATTATTTTATCTGAAGTTATGTTCTCTGCCTCCGCTTCATATGTTAGTCCTATTCTGTGTCTTAGAACGTCCGCTACCACTGCCCTTACGTCATCGGGCAGGACAAAAGGTCTGTGATTGAGCAGTGCCATTGCCCGAGACGCCTGCGCAAGGAATATAGTTCCTCGTGGTGACACACCATATTGAATATAGGGCACCAGATGGTCAAGACCAAACTCTGCTGGTTCCCGAGTGGCAAAAATAATGTCCAGAATGTAGTTTTCAACACGCTCGTCCATGTATATCATAAAGGAAGTTTCTCTTATTTCAATTATATCAGATGCTGAGCATACTGGCTTCACTTCTGGAAGTCTTCCTTTCAGATTAAGGCGTAAAATTTTGCGTTCTGTCTCCCTGTCGGGATATGTTACAATGACTTTCATCATGAATCTATCCACCTGTGCTTCGGGTAATGGATAAGTACCCTCCTGTTCAATAGGGTTTTGCGTAGCCATAACCATGAAAGGCTCAGGCAACTTATATGTTTGTTCACCGATGGTAACTTGACGTTCCTGCATTGCTTCCAGAAGGGCTGATTGCACCTTCGGGGGAGCACGATTTATCTCATCTGCAAGGATTAAGTTGGCAAAAATAGGTCCCTTTTTGACCATAAATGACGCTGTCTGATGGTTATATATCATGGTTCCTGTTATATCTGCTGGAAGCAAGTCGGGCGTAAACTGAATCCTATTGAAATCAAGGGACAGGGTCTGTGCAAGTGTCTTAATGGCAAGGGTTTTAGCCAGCCCCGGCATCCCTTCAAGAAGAATATGTCCATTGCTGAGTAGTGCTATCAAAAGCCTTTCAACCATATATTCCTGTCCCACAATAACACGAGACATTTCTTTGCGAATAGCATCCAGTAAAGCGGCATGTCTTTCCACTCGCTCGGAAATATCTTTTAGTGAAGCATCAATGTTGTAAAACTCTTCGTGCATATTCATAGGTCGGTTATTTGGCTTCATTAACTTCTTCAAATTCCGTTTCTTCTTCCAGTTCCTTCAGTATTTTTTGCAACGCTCTGGATTCCTTCCACATGGTAAAAGCAATAAACAGAAGAGCAAGTCCGATAATAACAAACAAACTTGCAATGATATAAGCAATTATTTCAGGATGCACAAAAAGAATGTATCCAGCAAGAATAAATCCAATCCCAATAAGTGCGGGAAATGTCCATGTCTTCATATCACTATCTGCGTTTTGTAGTATATTAAACGGAAAGGGAAAAGAATGTTAGTATTGCAAGGGTCTGCACAGGCAGGCTTATCACAATGCGACTGTTTTTTTT
>WFXT01000224.1 GCA_015490475.1 Bacteroidota bacterium | reverse complement strand
TTGATAATATAAGCAAATATTACAAAACAGGTGCAGAATTTTCCGATGAAGAACACAAACAAAAATATCTTGAAATTTTGGGACAAATTTGGCATCTCAATGAGCAATTGACAGTACCTAACCGAGCCAGCCTTGAATTTATTGCCAGTTTGTGGGACTATGCAGGAAAATTCTTTTGCACAAATGAAATTTATCAATATACTCAACGCCTATGGCATGTTCCCGTGGTTAATGAAGGACTTTTATTGAGAAAAATTGCAAAAGAGAAAATATTACCAGAATTAATCAATCGTGTCTTTGACAAGACCAAGGTAATAGTGGCAGGGTTTGGTCCTCTGGACAGAATATATTTTGAAATTTTCAAGCAGTTGAAAGAAACATTAAAGGAAAATGTTGTCTTTATATGGGAATCAGGACAGTGGCTTGACAAGATTGAAGATTATATCCTTACACCATCATTTGCCATGAATAAGTATCTATCCAAAATATATCAAGAATTTTCTCTAAAGCATCAAATCACTGCTCTGCAAGGTAAAGGAGTTAAATATCCGCAGGACAATACTCCCTCCTTTGAAGTGCATATTGTTCCCAACAGGACAAGTCAGGTCGGTCTTCTATCCAAAATGTTAAAAGACAAAATCACTGACGACCTGCATCTGATTCTCCTTTTACAAGAGGACCTTGCCCCACTGCTATGGCACTCCTTCAAAGAGATAAATATTTCCATGGGACTGCCACTATACCTGACCCCTTTAAAATCTTTCCTTTCGCTATTGGATGAACTATTTCACTTTATTAATGGCAATGCTCCAATTCCTGTGTCTCATCTTATCAGGTGGTATGAGCATCCTATTGGCAAATATCTGCTTGACACTAACAAGGTGGAAAGTAGAGATTTACTGAACACAACAAAAATTCTATTTGTGGACAAATCCCTATGGAATAACACCTTAATAGACTTCCTATCATCAACAGAAAAAGAAGAGACCATTACAAAATTTTTAAATGTCCTACAACACCTTGACAGTAGCATGTCTGACGACCCATCAAACAACATCAGTCGCAGTGCCATTCAACAACTGGCTATCTCCATGAATTATTTACAACCTATCCTTGAGAATATGAATAATCTAACTTCACGAGATATTATACACTTCTCTCGTGCTCTGCTTTACATACATCAAGTTACCCTTAAGGGTGAGCCTTTGCACGGACTTCAGGCAATGGAAATTCTTGAAACACGTGGACTCTCTTTTAAAGAAGTATACATTCCAGATGTTAGTGAAAACACCCTGCCCCCTGCAGACAAGCCCCTATCCATGATTCCTTTATCAATACGCCTTTTCTATGGATTGCCCATCCCAGAGATTCGTTCCTTACGATATTACTACTACCTTTATAGGCTATTTGCAAGCACCACGGAAACTGTTCATCTTATATATCCGTCCAATATGGACGGGCAATCTGCTCAAAAATCAGTCATTTTAAACCAAATTCCTTCCATATTCACACAAGATAAACTGAGATATTTTATTTACACGCCAAAAACACACACAGGACAACAGGAAACGAAAAGGTCGCCTGAAATAGTCAATAGTGAAGACCTCTCCTTTATCAAACATGTTCTTCAAACTAATCAACCTGAACCATTGACAGAACTTTATGTTACTGACCTATCCACACTTATAACATGCCCCCGCAAGTTTATGTTATCAAAACTTTTTCCCGAACTAACAGAAGAAGGCTACGACCTGCTCGGCACAGACGCCAGATTAATCGGAAATCTTGTGCATAATACTCTGGCTAAAATTTATGCAAACGGTTCAGATATAAACCATATCAAGCAATATGTAAACGATGAAGACACCTTGACAGAACTCATGAAGACGGTCTTCAACGAATTAATTCCTAACCAGCAAGACAAAGAACTTTTTAAATATGTCCCTTCGTTTGATATTAGCAAGGAATATGTAAAAAATATACTGTCACGGGACATTGACTCGCTCTCCAGTGGAAAAATACGGGAAATTTCACATGAACAAAACGTCACTTATACGCACAAAACAAAGGATGGAATAGAAGTTAAATTAAAGGGACGAATTGATAGAATAGAAAAAAGCAATTTAACACACAGGATTATTGATTTTAAGCATAGTGCCAGTGCCAATACTAATAATAATGTGGTTTCCATAGGCGGATTATCGGAACGTATAGACACAATAACTACACTGCTTAACGAGAGTGCAAATAAAGAGAGTGAACAATTATTATCCAACCATCCACAAAAAAGTCAGTTATTCGGCATTCAAGTGTTTATGTACAGAAACTTTTATGTTCAAGAAAAAAGCAACGGTGTTGCGAATGTAGAAATGTATATCTATGCAATTAGTAGAGTTAGTTCATATGTTCAAGATAAATTTGAATTAAAGGTTGATCCCGAAAGTAGGGATGGACCACAGCCCGAAGAACTCTTTAGTAAACTGCTTGAATTAGGGAAGACCGCATACACTCTTTTCAACCGAGGTTTAAAACCTTCTGATGATTTG
>WFXT01000223.1 GCA_015490475.1 Bacteroidota bacterium | reverse complement strand
TCCATATTCATTACAGTATCAATAGTGGGTGGATAACAAGAGCCTCCTGCTTTCTGAAACAAGTAATGTCTCCCGTGCCCATCACTATACATCCTTCCGTCTATTATGCCACCTTCTGTGGAAGGTTCCAACAGAACCACTCCTGCTCCATCCCCAAAGATGACACAGGTTGCCCTGTCATGATAGTTAATAATAGCACTCATTTTATCTGCCCCCACAACCAGAGCACGCTTAGACCTGCCTGTTTCAATAAAGCGACTGGCTGTCCACAGGGCATATAAAAAGCCTGAACAGGCGGCATTCATATCAAATCCCCATGCATTTTTCAATCCCACTTTATCGGCAATAATATTTGCTGTTGCTGGAAACACATGGTCTGGCGTAACAGAAGCAACAATTATAAGGTCAATGCTTAGGGGATCAATATTATACTTTTCAAGCAATTTTTCAATTGCAGGAACTGCCATATCGGATACCCCCTTGCCTTCTCCCAACAGGATATGCCGTTCTTTGATTCCAACTCGTCGCGTTATCCATTCATCACTCGTATCAACAAATTGTTCCAGAGTATGATTATCCAGAACATCGGGTGGAACATAAGTTTCAATAGCCTTTATTGCCGCCCTAATTTGTGTTGCCATTTGCTGAATTTAGGACTTTCTTAAATGCATTTGTCAGTTTACCAACAAGGTCTCGTTCCACTTCCTGCCTTGCTGCCTCTATCATCTGCAAAAATACAGGGGCTTTAGAAATACCATGTCCTATAATTATTGGTGCCCTAACACCCAAAATGGGCACACCACCATATTCACTCCATAGAAATTTTCTTAACTTGCTTGAATCGGGACATTCCATAATGACCGTTTCCACAAGTGATTCAAGACTTTTCAACAAAACATTTCCTACAAATCCACTGCAAACGACAACATCCGCCTTATCAGAAAACAAATATCTTCCTTCTATATTGCCCACAAAGTTTATATCATCGGCTTCCTTCAAAAGTTTATATGCACTCTGAACCAACTGATTTCCTTTGGTTTCCTCCTCACCAATATTCAAAAGACCAATTTTGGGATTATCAACATCAAGGATAACATTAACATAGACACTGCCCAGACGAGCAAACTCAAGCAAATGCTCAGGTCTCACATCGGCATTTGCTCCAACATCAATCAATATGCCCGGATGCGTATTCCACCGTGGCAGGTAAGAAATCAATGCTGGACGTTGGACACCCTCTATCCTACCAACAATTTGGACCCCTGCAACATATACTGCTCCTGTATTTCCTGCGGAAACAAACGCATCTATCTTGCCCAAGGCCAAATCACTAATCCCTTTCACTATTGTTGAATCTGGTTTACTTTGAATTGCCTTGATAGGTGAATCTCCCATTTCAATAACCTGAGAAGTGGGTATTTTTTCAATATACTGATGGTTAGGTATTTCATCAAGTGCATCTTTTGCACCATATATTACAAGCGTAACTCCACTATTATTGCCTAAAAGCCATTGCTTTACTGCCTTGATGGTTTCTTCGGGTGCAAAATCCCCACCCATCAGGTCAAACCCTATCCTCACACGCTCCCGATTGTTAGATTAAGTTAAAGTGTAAATCAAATACCTGTATTATTAAGCCTCTTTGTTCACTTCAATAACAATGGTTCCTCTGTAATAGCCACAATTCATGCACACTCTGTGTGACAGGACAGGTTCGCCACAGTTAGGACATCTATTGTATTGTGGCACACGAATTTTCATGTTTGCAGACCTTCTTTTTCTTGTTCTGCTCCGTGAATGTCTTCTCTTTGGTACTGCCATTGTCCTCCCGTTTTAATATGCAAAGTTAAGAATCATTATTTGACTCGTTGGATTGCTCAAGCAAGTCATCAAGGACAGACCACGGTGAATCATTGGTAGTACTGGATTTTGATGGCTCATCGCTTTCTCTAACCATATATTTCTGTAAAAACTGCTCCATTTCTGGATTGCACTCCCCTTCAGGATGCTTAATTTGCAAAGGAAGGCTTAGCACTATATAATCATAAATATCCTGTGCAATGTTAATTACAGTGGTTCCTCGTGGGATAAGCATTAGTCCTTCATCACGAACTATTTCTTTTACCTTATCGCTAGGCTTAACCACTATCCTATGACTTCCCTCCACTGGATGGAAAAACAATTCTGTGCATCGGTCACAGGGAACTTCTACTTCGCCATGCAGTTCAATTTCTATTGAATATGTATCTGGTGCCTTATCAAAGACGACATCAACCCGAACAGTGGCTCTGTTAATAGTGCTAAAAGGAAGCCTCTGAAAAAATTCATCGTCAATATCATAACGAAACTCTGTTCTGCCCATTGGCAGACCCTCTATATTAACATTGAAACTTGAGAAAAATGGGTCGTCTTCAAAGGGGTTGTCAACCTGAGAGTGAAACATCATCGTTGTTCGTTTTTGCTATCTAAACGAAAGTGCTACAAACAATAAACGCATTTTGCCTTTCCATAAGTTCAATTTGTCCAATTGCGATACTGTGTTATCTTATCAGGCATTATCAAATGCATATAATTTTGCGATTATGCTACTATGGAATGCGTGGTTTAGCAGGAAGATATTGAGAAGTGTGACATTTATGACAGGCATTATTATGTGTGTTCTGCTGGCTAATTACTTTTACATTTCTCACTTTGCACGGCAAAGAGTGTGTTCAGAAGAAGGGCGTTACATTGGTGTTTTAATGGGAACTTCTCCCTATACTTCCCGAGGACAAGAGAATCCTTTTTTCAAGGAAAGACTTGACATGGCTATTAAGTTGTATAAAAAGGGTACTCTGAAGAAAGTGGTCGTGTCTGGAATTCAGGAACAATATTATAATGAAGTAGGTAAAATGAGAGAATTCCTTTTAAAAGCGGGACTTCCTGATTCTTTGATAGTTATTGACTCTCAGGGAACACGCACATGGCGTTCCGTCCAATTTGTATTAAAGCATTTCAAAGGAAAAAGCATAGCATTCATAAGTCAAAATTTTCATGCGGAACGGGCAGTCTTTCTGGCATCTCATATTGGCATTAATGCCTGTTACTTTCCCATGTCTAACCGTATCACTCTACCTTTGATAATTAGGGAATTGCTATCGCGGGTCAGGGCACATTTAGACCTTGTCTTATGGCATCTTAGCCAGAAGCCGGGTTCTAAATAAAGGGGTATATTGAGGTCCTGTTGGGAACAACTTAGAAGACCACAACACTACTTCTGAAATTTGAACTGGGCTTCTAAACTTCACTGCGTCCAAAGTAGGAAGTTTACGAACATCCATCCATTTAAAGCGAGCAAGGGTAATGTGGGGAATAACAGGAATTCTGGGTTTATCAATGCTGAGACGCCTTGTTAGGGAATGATACAAGGACAAACTCAGAGCGGTCCATTCTGGATGTTCCTTAAAATAGTACCACAACATTCTGACACGGTGTGAAGGGGGTGCATATCCAACAAAATCGGGATTGAGAACAATTGGCGAGAAAGTACTGGCAATATCTTTTATAACTCCTTTTAACCATCTCAGTTGTTCTTCTTCAACATTGCCAAGGAATAACAGGGTCAGATGCCACGTATTGGGCTCAGTCCATTTAATACCGGGGATTCTTTCAAGTCTCTTTTCGTGTCGTCGCCTGAAATCTAACAAGGCATCATGAAGCGCCTTGGGTATTTCACATCCTATGAATAACCTTAACTTTGCCATAGTGCAAACCTATGCAATATTATCATACCGTAAACAACCTCAAAGTCCGTATTAACAAAATCCATTTCTTTGGCTTTCAACTCTTTAATCTCGTGTATATTACGAACATAGGGCTTATACATCTATGGGGTAATAGTCCTGACCAACTTATCAACCATTTACTAAAAGTGGTGAAGTTCCACAATATTCGTCTCATAGAACCCGCTTCACATCAACTCATTAAAGAGACCTATGATTGGATATTAAACTTCTTGCACGGCAAACCTATAAATCCGCCCCTTTCTCTCTTCGCTCTCAAATATTACCCCCTATATATACGTATAATTAATATTCCCTATGGTCAAACTATCCATTATTCAAGCATTGCACAAACCTTTCCGGAACGTATGAAACTCATAAAAGTCCTTAAATACAATCCTTTTCCGCCATTAATACCATGCCATAGGGTTGTTCCTAAAACAGAATTCCCGGGCAATTACACCCCTCTTGGTAAAGCCTTTAAACTGCAATTATTACAGGAAGAAAGAAGTCACCATATTTAAAGTTACCGTATTGGAAACACTGTTATAAATTCCACTCCTTACATTTGCACAGATATGTTCCAATACCTTGCTTCCTCACTGGCAATTGTGTTTATGTCATGGATTGTTGGTATCATTGCCCATGCACTTCTGCGTAAAACATCTATTTACTGTGTAATGTCCAGACTGCAATATGCACCTTCACCACGATTATATAAATTGCTTGGTCTCCCCTACTTCAAGTGGTTAGTCATACACACCCCCTTGAAATTGTTTAATCAAAACCTAAAAATCTCCAGTAGGAAGGACTTACAACGAATCTACTCCCTAATGACCAGTGCGGAATTAAGCCACCTTTTGGGCTTTATATTTGTTGTGTTCATGGCTATCTACAAAGGCATCACTCTCAACTTTCGTTATGGGCTCGTATTAATGATACTTAACATATTGTTAAATCTTTACCCTGCTCTACTTCAGCAATACAATAAACAGCGCATCATAAAAATTTTAAATTATCAAGTTAAGATTTGAAATATGTCCTCTTTTTTTGCTCTTTCCTAATAAAGGTAGAAGGACTCCAGAACGTCAATAGTTTAAGTGTTACACACAGCAAAGCTACTTCAACGACTGCAGAAAAGCATAGTCGTTCCAGAAGAAAAGTCTTATATCCTTTATTCCATATTTAAGCATTGCCAGGCGTTCTATTCCCAATCCGAAGGCAAAACCAGAATATTGTTCAGGGTCAATATTGCAATTTTCAAGGACAGCAGGGTCAACCATC
>WFXT01000222.1 GCA_015490475.1 Bacteroidota bacterium | reverse complement strand
ATGGTAGGATAAAAGTTGTCGTAACAGAGGTTCTGAGCAATGAACGAGTCAAGGCAAAGGTTATCTATGGGGGTAGCCTATATCCTAAGAAAGGGGTTAATTTTCCTCATACTGACTTGTCTGTACCCGCATTGACAGAAAAAGACCTTCGTGATATTGAATACATACTTCAGAAACCCTTCCACTGGGTAGCACTATCTTTCGTCAGGCAGGTAAAAGAGGTTAGAAGATTGAGAGAAATTCTTGCAGAGGGAAGACCCGAACATCCTCCAAGGATTATAGCCAAAATAGAGAAACCTCAGGCTGTTGAAAATATTGACGAAATCATTGAGGAAGCAGATGCCATAATGATCGCACGAGGGGACCTCGGTGTTGAAATACCTATGGAAGAACTTCCCATGATACAAAAAAGGATAATAACAAAATGCATTAAGAGAGCAAAACCTGTGATTGTTGCCACTCAGATTTTTGAACACATGATAAACAATCCTATGCCAACACGAGCGGAAGTAAATGACGTTGCTAATCTTATTTACGATGGTGCAGATGCCTTAATGCTTAGTGCAGAAACATCCATTGGTAAATATCCCGTTCTGGTAATAGAAACAATTAGCAAAATCATTGAACAGGTTGAAAAGGAAGCAGAGGAAATATACTTGCCTATCATTGGAAACAACAAATGGGGTAGTCATCCACGAAAAGATTCTCCCACTTTCCTGTCTGACGTGGTCTGCTATCACGCCTGCAAAATGGCTGTTGAACTGGATGCAAAGGCAATTATCAGTATGACCTACAGTGGCTATACTGCCTTTCAAATGTCCAGTTACAGACCTAAATCACCAATATATGTGTTTACTGCAAACAAATTCTTGCTTGATGCCCTAAATCTTGTATGGGGCGTCAGAGTATTTCACTATGACAAGTTCAACTCCACTGATGAAACCATTCACGATGTGCAGGCTATTCTTAAGAATCTTCGACTGGTTAAACCTACCGATGTGGTTATTAACACGGCAAGTATGCCTATTCAAGCACGTGGCAGAACAAACATGGTTAAAGTGAGCGTTATTGAGTAGGTTAGTTCTCATTGGCAGTTGTCCAAGCAGTGGCTCAACTTTACTTGCAGACCTGTTGGATAGCACTCCCGTTAGTGCCTGTGGTCCTGAATTGGGATTATTTGCTGTAAAAAGATTTTATGATTCATGGGAAAGAGGACGGCTAATAATGAAAGATGTTTCAGATTCTCCCTACCTCCTTTATTCACGACTTAACAAGGAAAACCTTAGTGGCTATGGAATTGATTTGAAAATACTTGAATTCATATTTAAGAATTCAAGAAACTTCCAGGAATTCACTACAGAATTTAGCAACTGGTTCATTGCCCTGCGTTCCAGAGAGCCAAATGCCATCACTTTTGAAAAAACACCACAGAACATAGACACAATAAAGATTTTCTTTGAAAAAGACGAGAATGCAAGAGCAGTGATAATTCTCAGAAATCCACTATACACTTTTGACTCATTAATCAGACGAAATTTCTCTCCGTTCCTTGCTTTCCTGACCATTGCTCACTGCTTCCAGATAGCATACGACCTCAAAGACAACGACCGTGTCCTCATTGTAAAATATGAAGATGTCGTTTCAGAACCTTTTCAGACAGTAAAGAAAATCCTTCTCTTTTCTGGAATTTCCTTTGATGATGAAAAGACTTTCTGGAAAATGTTTAAAAATAACCTATATCGCTACTATCATGACAGAGTGCGAGACATAATACTATTTAAAAATGCAGTGTGGACAAAATGGACAGTGCAAAAAACAGGCGTGATAGAAAATGCAAATGATAGGGAAATATCATCAAAAACCTTAAAACTTTTCAATGCAGGGATAAACTCAAACTTCAAAAAATTCAAAATTTTAACTCCTGTTACAGAACTTTTCAGTGCTTTTGGATACTCCTTTAACAATAGACTTCGCACAATAGACGGCAAAATAAAACCTTCTTTCAACGACTTAGTTTTTCTCGTAAAAAAGAAAATAATTGCTTCTTCAGGTTTTACTTTTATTTTTGGGTAAATCCGCTAAATCAGGAATACCATCAAGAATTGACGGTGGTTTCACTTCCTCAAGTGTGGGAACAGGTTTTCCTTGAGCCAGTGCCCTATTTACTTCCTTCTCCCACTTTAAGTGCCATAAATAAAGTTCTGCCATTAACATTTGTTCAATGTATATTGAAAAACTCCAAGCAATACCAATGTATATTATACTAATAACCCAAAGCCAATCAGGTAGATCTAACTTAAATTTTCCACTTATGTAAAATAGAATTCCTACAGGAAGAAAAATCAATATATCTACACCTAAGGTGCTGAATCAAAT
>WFXT01000221.1 GCA_015490475.1 Bacteroidota bacterium | reverse complement strand
CTTCAATAAGTAGAATAGTGAAACTTAAAGGAAAAACACGAGGAAAAGCACTAGCAAAAGAGAAAAACCGCCTTATTTTACTCATTGGAATGAGGTTTAAGCTCAACTATTTTGTTTAGATACCACAAATAAAAATGTGGTATAATGGGAGATTAAAGGGATTTATGCTATCATACGTCAGTAAGGTTAAAAAGGTTTCAACTCATGAATTAACATTGATTAGACAAGTATTTATTATTTGGTATAAAGGAAAGTGTATGCGGCCCGGACGGGATTCGAACCCGCGACCTTCGGCCTGACAAGCCGACATTCTAACCTGCTGAACTACCGGGCCGTCACCCAGCATCCTAAATCCAGAATTATATAACTTTGGAAAGACGAAAATGGTTCCCATGCCAACATACTTGGAATTTGAAAGACCGATAGAGGAATTAGAAAGGCAACTTCAACACATGCTTCAGCAAAAAGAACAGGGGGAAAATATTCCCGACGAAGAGATTGAGAAATTAAAGAAGGAAATTGTTAAGAAACGGAAGGAGATTTATGAGAGCCTGACACCGTGGGAAAGAGTACTGTTGTCAAGACATCCGGATCGCCCGCAGGCTTTGTATTATCTCAACGCTATGTGTGATGATTGGTTGGAATTGCATGGTGACAGATTGGGATATGATGACCCTGCTATTGTTGGAGGATTTGGACTTCTGGGTAAGAAGACGGTGATGTTTATTGGTCAACAAAAGGGTACCAATACTAAGGAAAGACAATATCGCAACTTCGGTATGGCTAATCCTGAAGGCTATCGTAAGGCACTTAGATTAATGAAGCTTGCAGAAAAATATGGAAAGCCAGTTGTTACATTGGTTGACACACCGGGGGCTTTCCCTGGTATGGAGGCGGAGGAGAGGGGACAGGCAGAAGCAATAGCACGCAATCTTTTTGAAATGGCGCGGTTACGTGTTCCCATTCTGGTTATCATCATAGGGGAAGGTGCATCTGGTGGAGCCCTTGGAATAGGCGTAGGAGATAGAATCTTAATGATGGAAAACACATGGTTTTCAGTAATTAGTCCCGAATCGTGTTCATCCATTTTATGGAGAGATTGGGACCATAAGAAAGAGGCAGCAGAAGCGCTCAAATTAACACCACAATACCTGTATAAATACAAAATAATTGATGGTATAATCAAGGAACCTGTGGGAGGGGCTCATGTGGACCCAGAAAAAGCAGCCAAGATACTTAGACGAGAAATCTTAAAACATCTAAAAGAATTGGAAGCTATTCCCATTGATGAGTTGCTTGCAAAAAGACTTGAAAAATACCGAAGAATTGGGGTCTATAAAGAAGGGGACAAGGTCGTCAGCAGTTTCTAAAAAGACTTCATACCAGGCGGGTCCTGATGCTCAACAGAAGATTAGACGCATAATAGACACATTTAGCAAAATAAATCCTTCGCCCACTACAGAACTTAAATACAGAAATCCTTACGAATTAGTTGTTGCCACTTTACTCTCTGCTCAATGTACTGATAAGCGGGTTAATGAGATAACACCTGCATTTTTCAAGCGATTTCCTGATGTGTATGCTCTTGCTAAAGCCTCACCCAAGGAGGTTTATGAGTTAATAAAAACTTGTTCTTATCCGAATAACAAGACTAAATACTTGATTGAATTGGCGAAAAAAGTTGTTAAAGAGTTTGGCGGAAAAATTCCTGATAATGCAAAGGACCTGCAAAAACTTCCTGGGATAGGAAAAAAATCTGCCCATGTAATTGCTTCTACCTTATATGGTGAACCTGTTCTGGGGGTGGATACGCACGTTTTCAGGGTGACTAAACGGTTGGGACTTCACAATGCTAAGACACCGGATCAAACAGAAAGGATTTTATCACCTCTAATCCCACCGGAGTACAGGTCAAAGTTTCATCATTGGATAATCCTTCATGGTAGATATGTGTGTAAGGCGAGAAAGCCGATGTGTGACAAGTGCCCGCTGACAGATATATGTGAGTATTACAAGACAGAGAGGAATGGGGCGTAAGTGGGGGCAACATTTTTTAGTGGACAAAAGGGCTCTGCATTCAATAGTCTCTGCCATTAAATGGTGGGGTAAAAAATATGAATACTTAATTGAAATAGGTGGTGGCGAAGGTGCTCTTACAGAATACCTTTATCGTATTAATCATGAAAAACTTGTAGTAATTGACATTGATAAGAACTTGTTTCAACTTTTGAAAAATAAATATCCAGAGGCAAAGGTTGTTCATGGGGATGCCCTTAAGGTGCAGTGGACTTCCCTTGTTCCCGAAGGTCAGGAGTTCGGTATTGCAGGCAATCTGGCTTATGATATAGCCAATGGGGTGGTGTGGAAAACACTTAAAAACAGGGAATTTATACCGGAGGCGGTTTTAATGATGCAAAGGGAAGTGGCGCAGAGGCTTTTGACTATTGGGACCAGAACCACTAATTGGTTGGCAGTTATTTTGCATTTGTTTTATAAAGTATTCCGAATCATTGACGTGCCTCCCAAAGCATTTAAGCCTCCTCCAGAAGTATGGGGGACAGTGTTACGGTTGGAAAGACGTCCTGAACCGCTTTATAATATTGACATTGAAAAAGCTAGACAGATTCTAACCATGGCCTTCCAGCATAGGCGAAAGCAACTTAGAAATAATTTGAAAGAATTTGCGGATTTATTACCTTCTGACTTATTATCAAAGCGACCAGAACAGCTCGCTTTATCTGATTGGATTGTTGTTTTAAAACTTATCTCAGAGAAGTACCAAACTTAGTTTCCACAACTTCATAAAACATCTCCACTACGTCTTCATCTGCTTCATCCCAGTTGTATTGCGAATGAAGGGATTTGAGCAGACGTTTTGCTTCTTTGATATTATTAGTATGGTTCAGAGTGTTGATGGTATTTGTGAACTGGTCTGCATCGCCACCAAAAAGCTCTTTTATAAAGGCAAAGCGCTCATTAAATCCAATAGATTTCCATAGGTCAGTGGCAAGAATATTGCTCATTTCTCGTGCCGTATTAGGTGGCGTATTAACTTCTTGAGATGAGATCAGGTTTTCCTTTTTAGATTTTATTAACGATTCAGCTTGGTCGGATGTGTCAGATTCTTTTTCTTCAATTTGAACTAGTGTACTACTTGCTTGTTTTGGTTGTGTTACTTGTTTATGAGCATTGGCTTGTTCACTTGTAATGCTGGCTATTGCCGATTCCAGAGCCCTTATTTGTTCTTTGAGTATTGATATTTCTGCAAGCAATTTAATCAGGGCTTCATATTTCTCTTCAACATTTGTTAAGCGTTTTTCCAGAGTTTCAATGCGCTTTAATAACTCGTTATCGGGTTCCTGTTTTTCCGACACAAGACTCTTGAAAAGAGCAGTTAGAAGACTTACTTTTTGTTGGGGGGATAGGGTTTTGATGAAATCCTCAAAGGAGTTGCTCATCACTTTAAGATTTTAAGTTTAGCATATTTCAACATTATTTTCCTTGTCTTGTCTTGAAATTTGATTAAGGCAACCTTTTGTGTTCCTTCTCCTTCTATTTGAATAACTTTCCCAATTCCAAATTTATTATGCACAATTATGTTGCCCATCTTGACAGAGAATGGATTGTCAGGTACAAAGTTTTTCAATGGTAAGGCAACAGTCTGAGTTGTGGCACTCCTCTCTCTGTTGGTATTTACTTCCCTTTTTCTGGAATATTCAATCTGTCTGACTACCACATCTGGTTCACTTCGAGACAGGTCAATAACCTCATCACCCAGCTCGTCAACAAATCGGCTTATTTCAGGGTAATATTCATTGCCGTGTCTAAATCGTTTTCTTGCATGTGTTAATGTTACAGATAAACGAGCCCTCGTAATTCCAACATAGAACAGACGTCGTTCTTCCTCAATAGCCTCAGGGTCATTGGCTGACAAATATGACGGCAGGAAGCCCTCTTCCACACCAGAAATATAAACATGATCAAATTCCAGTCCTTTGGCAGCATGGAGAGTCATGAGAGTTACAGCATCTACGTTTTCGGGTGCTGTGTCGTAATCTGTCATCAGACTGATGCTCTGTAAGTATCTTACCAATTGGGGAAGTTCCTTTTCTTCTGCTGTTAAAGTACTTTCATCTTCGTTCTCTGAAAAATCCTTAATACCTGCCAGTAGGGATTCAATATTTTCAATTCTTTCTTTTTGTTCCACGTCTTTCTTTCCAACCTTTTTGTAGTGTTCAATAAGTCCTGATCGTTCTAAAATCTCTTTTGCAAGGTCATAGGCGTTGTTATCCTTTAGCTTCAGGCGAAGCGCTTCAATCATTGTGATGAATGAATCAAATGCTTTGAGTGTTCGTTCCGCAAACAGTTTCTCTTTTATAGCACTTTTCATTGTTTCCCATAGCGACGCATTTTTCTCGTTAGCATATATCTGCAATTTTTCAAGGGTTGTTTTGCCTATTCCTCTGGGCGGCAAGTTAATAATTCTGAGCAAAGAAACGTCATCATGTGGATTAATTACTACTTTTAGGTATGCCAAAGCATCTTTTATTTCTTTCCGTTTATAGAATTCAAGGCTTCCGACTATACGATATGGAATTCCTTGTTTGCGAAGGGCTTCCTCGATAGGTCTGGATTGTGCGTTAGTTCTGTATAAAATGGCAAATTGTGAATACTTGTGGTGCTTTCGCATAACTCGTTCAAAAATGTCGTTGGCTATTGTCCTTCCTTCATGAGATTCATCTTCACCACGCAAAATTCTTATCTTTTCTCCCTTTGGGTTTGTTGTCCAGAGTCGTTTATGAATCTGTCTAGTGTTATGCTTTATTAAATTGTTTGCAGCCTCAACAATGGTTTGTGTAGAACGATAGTTTTGTTCAAGTCTGATTAATTTGTGGTCGGGAAAATCCTTCTGAAAGGAAAAGATATTTTCAAGATTTGCACCTCTGAAGGCATATATGCTTTGTGCGTCATCGCCCACAACAAAAATATTTTCGTGTATTCCTGCCAGTTTCTTTGCTATCTCATACTGCACTTTATTGGTATCTTGAAACTCATCAATCATAATGTATTCAAACAGATTCTGGTATTTATACAGAGCATCTGGAAAGTGTTGTAGTATTAGATACATATTTAGCAAAAGGTCGTCAAAGTCCATAGCATTAGCGGAACGCAGTCGTTTTTGATATGTCAAATATAGTTTTCCAAAATCTTCCCTGCCTGCTGAAGCATCTTCAAACATCAAGTCTGACCTTCTCATATATTCTTCAGGCGTTATCATTGAATTTTTTAATTCTGAAATTCTACTCATTACTATGTTTACTTTATATAGTTCATCAGGCAAATCAAGAGATTTGATAAGTTCTTTGAGCAGTTGCTTAGAATCATCTTTATCGTAAATTGAGTAGTCTGGTTCATAACCCAACCTGCCTCCTTCTCTTCTAAGAATGCGGGCAAATATGCTATGGAAAGTGCCAATCCATAAATCTTTAACGTGTTTTCCTATCAAGTTTTCTATGCGTTCTTTCATTTCACGAGCTGCCTTGTTTGTGAAAGTGAGAGCAACTATATTATAAGGCTTTATACCGTGGGCTATCATATAGGCGAGTCTGTGCGTTAGAACCCGTGTTTTTCCTGAACCGGGACCGGCAATGACCATAACAGGTCCTTCAATAGTGAGCACAGCTTCTTGTTGCCTGTCGTTTAAGCCTTCAAGCAATTTGACCATGGACATAATCTACTGTTTTTCAAATTGGCTTAACTTATTTCTGACTTCGCGTAATCGTTCCACTAATTTGTCAAGGGATTCCACATTAATACGCCCTGCCATAAATAGCCTGAATTCTCTCCGCAATAGTGCAGTCTCATATAAATATTTTTCCCTCTCTGTTTCTGGTTCCACAGGACACACAGGAATGGGTTTTCCAGCAGAATCAATGGCTACGAACGTGTAAAAAGCACTGGTTGCATGATATTTATGTCCCTTAGGCACATTTTCTGCACGAACATCAATAAACACTTCCATTGACGTGTTAAAGGCTCTGGTAACAAATCCTTCAATTGTTACTATGTCTCCCAATCCAATAGGTCTGTTAAACTCTACATTGTCCACAGCAACTGTGACAGTTACTCTTTCCGAATGTTTCTGAGAAACAATTGCAGCCACAAGGTCCATCCAGTGCAATAATCTCCCTCCAAGTAAGTAGCCAAGATGATTAGTATCATCGGGCATTACAAAGTGTGTCGTTATAACTCTGCTTTGAGAAGGCTTTTTGGGTTTTAAAGTCATTGTATTTTTCCCTTTGAAAGTGAAATTAGGCAATTCATTATTTAGCATGAAATCATGATTAAAGGCTCATCGGTTTATAACAAAAAAAGCGGATTCCACCAACTGTGGAACCCGCCAGAGAACTCCGAAACTTATTGTCAGATAAGTTTCCTTATTTTGCTTCGGGAGGCGGCAGGAAAAGGGCTCCGTTAATTGTGTCTTTATCTGCACCAGTCACAGAAGCATATACATTTGGCTTGCCTTCCATTCTCAAGACACCAAGAAGACCTATTATTAAGGCTTCCTTGAATTTAACAAGTTGGTCATCAGGGATGACCATTTCCACATCAACGTATTCCCTTATTCTTTCAAGCAAGAACTCATTAAAAGCACCTCCTCCTGTTACGAGCATTCTGCGTTCCTTACCTTCGGCAAGACCAATCTCATTTATTTTCTTGAGAGCATTGCCAATTTGAATTGCGACATGCTCATAATAAGTCCTTAGCAAGTCAATCTTATTGACTTTCGCTTTCTTGAAAATTGGTCTTAAAACCCTATTTACCCATCCAAGGCTCAGGCACTTGGGAAACGGCTTGTCGTAATACCAGATGCCATTAAGGGTGTTCAAAAGTTCCTCATCAACGTTGCCCTCTCGTGCCAGCGAGCCGTCTTTATCCATGTCATAGCCAAGTTCACGAGCAATCTGATTGATTATTACATTAACAGGTACTATGTCAAAACCGATTAGCCTGCCATCGGATAGTTGTGCTGATATGTTAGCAAATCCACCAAGGTTCAACGCCAGTGGAAATTCAGGAAACAGCAACTTGTCTCCCACGGGGGAAATGGGTGCTCCCTGTCCACCAAGGGCAACGTCACTATCTCTGAAATTGGAAATAGTGGGGATTCCACTTATTGCTGCTATCTTGGCGCCATCGCCGACCTGACTGGACACGTGATTTTCCGGTTGATGAAAGACAGTGTGTCCGTGTGATGCAATGAAGTCAACGTCCTTCTTGTCAATGTTATGTTTTAGTAAAAATTCCCTGACTTGTTCGCCAATGAATAAACCGTAGTATGCACTGGTTTTCAAGTAGGTAATGGCATCTTGATAAGCCAGATTGGCAAGTCTAAGTTGCCATTTGCGGGGATAGGGCATTAATTCGGTTTTTATGAACTCAAAGTTCCACTTCTCGCTACCTTCTTCCTGCCAGTAGCGAGCATAAGATATGTCAAGACCGTCAAGCGAACTGCCTGACATGATACCGATCACTTTATATTCCTTACTCATAGTGCGGGGTTTTTTGATATTACAAAGTTATGTAGGAAAATTTAAACTGGATTTAGATAAGGGTTTCCTGTCGTAGTTTAGCACAAAAAATAGCATGGTTACAACAATTTTGGTGCTTGCCATAGTCATTGTGTCTTTAATTGCACTCCAAAGACATTACCTAATTTATAAGTTAGCACTTATACCTTATCGTATTTATACCCAGCGAGAATATTACCGATTTGTGACGCACATGTTTGTTCATGCTGGAATTCTGCATTTAGTAATAAATGCCCTTGTTTTGTATTCCTTTGGGCGCTTTGTGGAAGAGTCTTTTGCCTTTGTTGCCGACCATCGCTGGCTTGGTAAAATAAATTACCTTATATTGTTTTTCGTATCTGGGGTAATGGCTTCCCTTTCTTCATATTACAAGCATCGCCACGACCCTGCTTATGTCAGTGTTGGTGCTTCGGGCGCTGTGTCCGCTATTCTCTTTAGCGCTATTCTTTTTAATCCATGGCAGACAGTGTTAGTTTTCTTTATTCCTATGCCTGCAATATTAATGGGCATTCTATATCTTGGTTACAGTATCTACATGGCTCGGTATAGTAATGATAATATCAATCATGAAGCGCATCTATGGGGGGCTATATTTGGTATTGCCTATACAATATTATCTTATCCTCTCGTATTAAGACACTTCATTCGCCTTTTGACCAGTCCACCCTATTTCAATCTGTTTTGATACTAAAAACTGCTTAGTTTTTCTTGATTAGTTCTACGTGAATATCTAATTCCACTTCTCTGCCAACTAATGGCACCCCTGTTTCAAGGGTCTTATTATATGAAACATCCCACTTAAACCTGTCCAATTTGCCTTTAACTGTAAATCCTGCCCTTGTATTGCCCCACGGGTCTTTTACTGTCCCATGATGAATCAAAGTCAATTTGACAGGGTGAGTCTTTCCTCGCATAGTCAAATTCCCTTCTAATATGTATTCATTTTCTTTGCCTTCTACTGGTGTAATTTTAGTACTTTCGAAAATTATCTTAGGATACTTCTCAACACATAAAAAGTCACACTGTCTCAGATGAGCGTCTCGTTTTTCATTGTTAGTGTTTATGCTTGCGGCGTTTATTTCCAGTCGTGCCTTGGCAGTTGTAAAATCTTCACCTTCTGTCGTTACTGTTAGATTCCAGTCCGTGAATTCACCAGCCACTTGCGAAATTCCCATGTGGGCAATCTTAAAGCCAATACGTGAGTGGCTTTTGTCTGCAATCCACTGCACTTGTTGTGCCAGTGCCACTAATGCTATTCCTCCAATGATCGCAATTATTCCCTTTTTCATCGGTATGTGATTTATTACAAATTTAGACAATTTAAAAATAACAGGCGAGCGACATCAGAAGAACTGTCTAGTAGCAGCATAAT
>WFXT01000220.1 GCA_015490475.1 Bacteroidota bacterium | reverse complement strand
CTGCTATCAAATAGGGGTAGAATGATACCAAACGCCATAGAAAGGCAAGCAGGCTCGCAGCACCTCTACTGACCATATCATACAACATTTCTACGAAGGTGGCTTCAGCGGCTCCACTACCACCCGGTGTCGGCGAAACCAGCAACAATACCCACATTACAGTTTGTCGGGCAACAAGGATCACATGTTCAAACAAGGAAAGAGTTCCAGCGAAAGCAACAACGACGGCATTCAGGTTGAGAAATCTGAACAACCAGCCCAGACCAGTAAGTCCTAAAAGAAGTAACCAATATGAAAATCCTGCGTTTTTGAAGTGTTCTGCAGTATAATAGATGTCGCGAGCCATTTTCATGGCTCCTTTCTTCCACCGCTTTAATAAGGGAAGTGAAAAAATGCTTACCAATACAAGCATTAGCAGGCGAGGTTTTATTAATAGCCCCAGTGCCAGCAGAAAGGTGTATCCAGTAAAGATTGCATAGGCAATCCAAAACATAGTAGTAAGTGCCTGAGCGTCTGAGAACAATAGGTCTTTAAACAGTAAGAAGAAAACAGGTGCTATAATGACAAATAATAGATGGTCAAGAAAAATAACTGCAATAACAGTGGCAGTGGAACGTCCAAGTGGTAAACCTTCTCTGTTGAGAAGAAACAATGCTGCTGCAGAGCCCCCCACAACAGGTGGTGTAACTACAGTAGCAAATTCCCATAGTGTTATGACTTCAAAGGCAGAACGCCATCCTAACCAGCCTTCCGTTAACACCATTATTCTGAGCATATAGATAAAATGACGAGCAATTAAGAATAGAAGAGCTATAGCAAGCCATATGCCTGTTTGCCAATCAAATCTTAATTGTATAAAAACTTCTGGTTCAAAGTGTTTCCAAAATAGAAAACCAGCTGTGATAATACCCAGAAAAACTGGTATCCATATTTTCCACCAGCTGACCTGTATGGGATTTTGTGACTGTGTCATTAAATCAGAAAGTTAATAATGTTGCGCTTATTAAGTCATTTTGCGAGGTCAAATCTATTGCATGGGAAAGAGCGGGAGACGGGGATCGAACCCGCGACCTCCACCTTGGCAAGGTGGCGCTCTACCACTGAGCTACTCCCGCGTCATAGTGGTTTTATCACCAAGTGTTTTATCTCAGTTTTTTAACTTTGCTCAGAACAAAATAACAAGTGTAAAATGGGAAAAGGTTCCCTTTTAGGTCTTATTATCATTATTGCTCTAATCACCATAGCGGCAAATAATTTAAAAAGTGATTACGGAAACAAAGAGAACAACGTTGTCATCCATGAATTGGATGACCCGGGAAATTTAAATCCAACTAATTATAGTGGTGCCAGCTCAGGGTATATACTTGAGCTTATTTATGAAACTCTTCTGGGAACCGATATGAAAACACTTGAAATAATCCCTGTATTAGCAGAATCCCTTCCGCGAATTGAAGTCTATGCAGACACTTTCATTGCAATACACTATAAGATAAAGGATGAAGCAAAATGGTTTGATGGAAAGCCTATCACAGGATATGACGTTGCTTTCTCTCTCAAAGTAATTAAAAATCCGCATGTTAATGCCCCAAGGCTAAGACCGTATTATGAAGTGTTGGATAGCATATATATTAACCCTGAAAATCCAAAAGAGTTTACTCTCTTTGCATCCAAGAAATATATGGATCTACTTGAAATCTCAGGTGGCTTTTTCGTCTTGCCAGAACACATTCTTGACCCTGAAGGACTAATGCGTCCCTTTGGCTTAAAGGTATTAACGCATCACCCTGATAAAGTGAGGGATTCAGAAGCTCTCAAAAAATTTGCAGAGAAGTATAACAACATAAAAAGGGACACTTTATTAATAAGGGGTTCTGGTCCGTATATGTTGAGCAAGCTGGAAACAGACCAGGAAATTGTGTTGCGAAGAAATGAAAACTGGTGGGCAGATAAGTTGCCCTCCGAAAAGAAAAATATGTTCCTTGTTGCATACCCAGAGAAAATAACACGTAAGATAATCAATGACTTCACAACCATGGAAGTTGCCCTGATGGGAAGACAGCTTGATGTAGCAGGACCAACACCCAAACAATACATTAAGTTCAGACATACGAAAGCCATTACTAAATATTATAATCTCTATGACACTACATCTCTGGCTTATGGCTTTATAGGGCTCAATATGAAAAACCCGAAGTTGAGTGATGTGAGAGTGAGGAGAGCTCTGGCTCATCTCATCAACAAGGAAGTGATAATAAAAAATTTCTTATATGGTCTGGGAACTCCGGTTATTGGTCCTATACATCCCGCTCTTAAGAAATATTATAATGACACGATTACGCCTTATGAGTATAATCCAGAGAAGGCTAAGCAATTGCTTAAAGAGGCTGGGTGGGAAGACACTGATGGAGATGGCATCCTTGACAAGGAAATAGATGGACAAAGGGTTCCCTTCGTGTTATCTTACATCTATAATTCGGGCAATGACATAAGGAAGAACATAGGCTTGCTCTTTCAAGAGGAAGCGAGAAAGGTGGGCATAAAGGTTGTTATTCAACAGCTTGATTGGTCTGTGTTCCTTGAAAAGCTGGACCGCAGAGACTTTGAAACATGTGCTCTGGCATGGATTGGTGGTCCCAGACCTTCGGACCCAAAACAAATATGGCACACAGAATCTTACTATGCAGAAGGTGGTGATAATTTTGTCGGTTTTGGAAACGCCTATACCGACAGTTTGATAGAAGCAATAAGAACAGAACTGGATGAAAACAAAAGGGCAGAACTATGGAAATTACTTCAGGTAGAGATTCACAAGCAGGTTCCTTATATCTTCCTTTATGCACCGAAGGGACTCAGGGCGATAAGCAAAAGGTTTGATGCCTATGTGTCAATAGTGCGTCCAGGATACAATGTCAGAGAGTTTAAACTTAAAAGTCCCGAACTTTGACAAAATTTAAAGGGCTATGCTGGAATACATTATCAAGCGGATACTTATATTTATACCTACCCTTTTCATTATATCTCTTTTGACGTTCTGGCTAAGCACTAACGCCCCTGGCGACCCTGTAGAGCAAATGCTGGGTGGAATTATGGGTGCCGAGGGACGAGCCACTGACTTTATGGCTACCGAAGAAGCATATATGGAGCAAAGACGTAAACTGGGACTTGACTTGCCTTTATTCTATTTTGCTCTTCAACCTCTTTCGATTCCCGACACACTTTACAAAATACCCAAGAGAAAGCATCAGGAGGTTCTGAGAAGGCTTATAGCGCAACTGGGCAACTGGGACTATATTCAATCATACTATCTGGCTCTCAAGCAAACCCAAATTAGGCTATATAACTTGCCTGTTGCGGGACCTTTCAGGAAATACAGAAACAAAGCATATGAGGTTATTAATGAACTATTCATGACTTATGATACTCTTAAAATTGGTTTCTATACTACTTTA
>WFXT01000219.1 GCA_015490475.1 Bacteroidota bacterium | reverse complement strand
TCATGGCAATTACCCTTCGCTGTGATAATACTATTTCTTGCAGGTATGACCCTGTTTCTTGTCTATGGCAAAAAACCCCCTAAGAAAAATGTTAGATTGCTGGTCATCGCTTTTATTCTTTCAATTATATTCTCTTTATTCTTCATATTAGGCTGGCAATTCACTGAGGTTAAGTATATCCTCTTACTATTTGCGTCCATCTGGGCGATGGTAACAACCGCTATTTACTGGATTGAGTTTTTGAAAGGCAAGTGGAGGCAGGTTCCTGTTTTCCTTTCACATTTCGGTTTGGGTTTGTTTATCCTCGGTGTCCTAATCTCTTCTGCACGCAAAGAAGTGATAAAGCCTGCTACTGCCACAATGGGAGAACATATCCTATTATTCAAAAATGAACCCACTGTTGTCAAGAACTGGATTTTAACTTATGTAAATATGCGAAAGCAGGGAGACTACGTGTATTTTGACATAAAATTGTTTGATACACTCAAAAGAAAAGAAATTCACATAACCCCAGAAGTTCTGATAGAAGGGGAAAACATCGTGGCAAATCCTGATATAACAAAATTTGCAGGGTATGACCTCTTTGTTCATGTTAATTCAATGCCTCAAAATATAGAGTTGAAACCTGTTATCAGAACTGATACATTACGCATTGGTGATACAATGCATACGCAGTACGGAATTTTACAACTGGTGGGTCTGGAGCCCCATGGTGGAGACGCCCAGAATGGACCAATTGGTGTCTTTGCGGTTTTTAACCTGCATACAGGTTCTCGTATATTAGCATTAAGACCGGGCCTGTTCCTTACGGGGAACACTCTTCAACCCATTATTGACACTGTATATGGCGGAAGATTGGCAATCAGATTCAGAACCATTATAACAGAGACGGACCGATATGTATTTGATGTTCAGGAGATCCCACGGGATGATTGGATAGTCCTCAGGGCTATTGTCTTTCCATACATCAATCTGGTCTGGATAGGTGGCATCATGATGGTTCTTGGTGGGCTGGCTGGCGTAATTTTGAGACGATGGGACAAATAGATCAATTTTTGGAGTATGTCAAAAGTAAGATAGACACAGGCTTCGGTGAGTTGAAAAACAGATATAGTGAACCTGAAAACTTATATCTACCTGCATGGGATTTTATCCTTGCTGGAGGCAAAAGATTACGTCCTGCAGTAGTGTTTCTCGCTTCCCAGACTGCTGGAACAGATGAAAATGCTTTGTTTCCTGCTATGGCTGTTGAATTGCTTCACAACTTCACTTTAATACATGACGACATTATGGACAAGAGCGAATTTAGAAGGCAAGTTCCGACTGTATATAAAAAATATGGCATTAATCAGGCTATTTTGTCGGGCGATGTTCTTATGATCCTTGCCTTTGAAATATTGGATAATCTTCCATTACCTCAAAAAGCAGTTATTTCTCATGAACTGGCAATGGCGGCACGTATAGTATGCGAAGGTCAACAGTATGATGTGGATACTGACTGGCGACAGGCTTCCATGAATGAATATCTGAGAATAGTTGAGAGGAAAACCGCTGCGTTGCTGAAACATTCTGCCCGCATAGGTGTGTTTGCTTGTCTTCCCAATGCTTATGAAATAGCTGAATCCTTGGGAGAAGCAATGTTTAATGCAGGAATAGCATTTCAGATTACCGATGATTATATAGACCTTTTTAGCAATAAGTCGGGAAAGACGCCAGGGTTGGATATCAAAGAAAAGAAAGCCACTGCAATAATCGTAGCTATTAATCAACAGGGTCCGGATGCAAGACATAGACTCTGGACATATATAAATGATTTCAGAAGAGGAAATCTTCCTCTGGAAGGTTTAATATCAGAGATGAAAAAATATAAGATTGATAAACAGGTTCTTGCAATGGCAAATAAATATTTCCATAAAGCACTGAACTCTATTACAAATGTTAGAATACCAGAAGAAAAAAAGTATTTGTGGGTTGAATTGATTGAAAGATTGGTACGTAGAGTTGTTTGAGTACTAAATTTATTTTGAAAGAGCTTCAATTCCGGGTAGGGTTCCTGCTTCCAGTAATTTTAGCATTGCTCCCCCACCAGTTGAAACATGTGAAACTTTGTCTTTTATGCTGAACTTATTTGCTGCTGCTGCTGTGTCCCCACCGCCGACAACTACAAATGTTCCCTGTTCCTGATGTGCTTGTGCAATAATGTCACAAATGCTCTTTGTTCCATTTGAGAAAGGTTCTTCCTCAAAAACTCCGACAGGACCGTTCCAGAAAATACGCTGTGCACTGAGCAAGTATGGTCTCCACACTTCCACAGTCCGATGTCCTATGTCCATTATTGAACCTTCATCAGGGACGTTGCTGACTGCAACTTCTGAAATATTATTGTTTGGTAATGTGATAACTACGTCAACAGGTAATACTATTTTGTCTTCGTATTCTTTAAGTAGTTGTTCTGCTAAGTTTACTGCTTCTTCTTCAAAGAACGATTTACCTACGTTAAGTCCTTTTGCTTTAAGAAAACATGTTGCCATTGCCCCTCCTATGAGAACTTTGTCCGCCTCACTTAAAAGTTTTTCCAGAAGCTTGACTTTATCCGATATTTTAGCACCCCCTGCTATTACTACATATGGTCTGGATGTTCCTTCCAGAAGTTCACGGCCTGCCTCAATCTCTTTCAGTAATAGTGGACCGGCAAATCTTTTATCAACAGGAAATTTTAATGGTAAGTGATATACGGAAGTATGCTTGCGATGGGACACACCGAAGGCTTCGTTAACATAAAAGTCTGCCAGTGAAGCCCACATTTCTGCAAGGTTATCATCCCCTTGAGTTTCACCAGGATAAAACCTTACATTCTCAAGCATTACAACACTCCCAGGCAATACATCTTTAATGTATTCATGCAGAATTTCTTTGTCTTCCGTGAAGGGAATAAAAAAGACCTCTTGTTGCAGAAGCACGGAAAGGTGTGAGGCAACGGGCCTTAAAGAAAATTCTGGTTTCACCTTGCCCTTGGGACGTCCAAGATGGGAAAGTAGGATCACAATGGCTCCTTTGTCTATTAGGTGTTTTATTGCTGGAAGACTCTTTTTGATTCTTGTGTCATCAAAAACTTTTCCGTCTTTTAAGGGAACATTGAAATCGACACGCATTATATAACGTTCCCCCCGAACTACAAAATGATCCATCAATGGCTTTATCCTTTGCATCTCAACCATTAAATTTTAACAAGTTATGAATACCTGAACTATTACCCATTTAGCTTACTTACATATTCAATCAGGTCAACCAATCGTGTTGAATAACCATATTCGTTGTCATACCACCCCACTACTTTGACCATGTTGCCTACTACCATTGTAGAGAGGGCATCAAAGATGCACGAGTGTGGATTTCCGATTATATCCGATGATACAATTGGGTCTTCGCAGTATTCTAAGATTCCTTTTAGTTCTCCTTCTGCATATTTCTTGAAGGCATTGTTTATGGCTTCTACAGTGGCAGGTTGTTTCAATACACACGTAAAATCTGTAACGGAACCATCAATAACTGGAACACGCATAGCCAATCCAGTGAGGCGACCTTTTAGATGAGGAAGAACTCTCCCTACTGCTTTGGCTGCCCCAGTACTTGTTGGAACTATATTGGTTGCTGCTGCTCGTGCCCTACGCAAATCCTTGTGTGGTGCATCGTGCAGACGCTGGTCGGCGGTATAGGCGTGAACAGTATTCATTAAGCCATATTCAATACCGAATTCTTCATCAAGAACCTTGACCATGGGGGCAAGGCAATTGGTTGTACAAGAAGCATTAGAGATTATTCTGTCTTCTGGTTCAAGGATGTGTTCGTTGACGCCAAGAACCACCATTTTGATGTCTTCGTCCTTTGCGGGAGCCGAGATGATTACTTTTCTTGCACCTGCATCCAGATGCTTGCCAGCCCCTTCTTTACTTCTAAACTTACCCGTTGATTCAAGCACTATATCTACTTCCATTTCATCCCATGGCAATTTTGCTGGGTCTGGTTCTGATAGTAGATAAATTCGTCTATCGTCAATTACGAGAAATCCATCCTTATATTCTACTTTCCCGGGATAAATTCCATGAACAGAGTCATATTTAAAGAGATGTGCTAGAGTTTCGCCATCGGCAAGGTCATTAATTGCAACAACTTCAATGTTCGTATTTCGCTGCAACAGGATTCTTAATGTAGTTCTTCCTATTCTGCCAAAGCCATTTATGGCAACGCGAATCATAACACCTTGTTTTGTTTACAAAGGTAGGTAATATGTTCTTTAATTCTGTTTACTTATCTAATGGGGAATGATTGTCGTGGAAATTAGTGTTTCAACTAAAAAACATTTAAATCACATAAGGATGATGGATAAAGAGTTGCTGGAAGCACTGAACACACAAATGAACAGGGAATTTCATGCGGCTTACTTGTACCTTGCTATGGCTGCATATTTTGAAAGAGAAAATCTAAAAGGATTTGCTAAGTGGATGCGTGCTCAGGCTGAGGAGGAAGTTGAACATGCAATGAAATTCTTTGACTTTATTAATGATCGTAATGAGAAAGTCATTTTAAAGCCAATTGAAGAACCCAAGCAAGCATGGAGTTCTCCACTGGAAGCTTTTCAAGATGCCTATAATCATGAATGCAAAGTGTCTAAGTATATTCACCAGATTTATGAATTAGCGCAGGAAAAGAAAGACTATCCAACTCAGGTGTTTTTACATTGGTTTATTGAGGAACAGGTTGAGGAAGAGGAACAAACACTTCGGATGGTAGAACTGTTAGAAAAAGCAGGAGACAATTTTGCTGCCATATTAGAGCTGGACAGGCAATTAGGAGCCAGAGAAGAGTAAAAAGATCACTTGTAGAGGTAATATTTCTGACTTTTTTGTTTGAATTTTTGCAAGTCCTTGTACCATAGGGTTCTCAAAGAAGAACCATCTCCTCCTTTCTCTATTAGTATTCTCACTTGTCTGTCGCCTGTCAACTTATCAAAATAAGAATTAAAAAATTTCCTATCAGGCATGTTATCAATGTGCCACTGATAAGCCTGCACCACCCAATGGAAGGGAAGTTGTTCCCATTGAAGTAGGGAATCCATAGGGATAGATTGGAAAGAAAACCCGCAACATTGTTTGCCTTGACGCATAAAACAAGAAGGTGCATTCTTCGTTTGTTCTGAGCAAATTAATTCAAAGGGATAATCAGTGCCTCTGCCTACACTCCATGTGCTGCCTTCAAAAAGGACAAGCACTGGATAGAGGCGTATTGCCCTAAGTGTCCCGAGATTAGGGGAAGGTGGGACAGGGGGCATGTATATAGTGGAGCGAGAGTAATTTTTTATAGGAATTACTTTAAGATTAACTTTTTTCTTTGAGGGAAGCCAGTTCTCTTTGTTAATCATCAGTGCCAGTTCTCCTATTGTCATTCCGTAGCACAGAGGAACTGGTACAACGCCAACAAAAGAATATAAACTGCTATCTTTCAGAATGGGACCATCAACCACATTGATATTTGGATTGGGCCTATCCAGAACAATGATGGGAATGCCTCTCTGGGCACATGCATCCATGGCATAAAACATAGTTGAGATATAGGTATATACACGTACTCCGACATCCTGCAGGTCAAAAAGGAGAATGTCTATTCCATCAAGTAATTCTGGTGGAAATTCTTTGTTTTTGCCATACACAGAAACAACTCTTATGTTTCTGTATGACGTATCTGTTACGGGAACTCCGGGAGGCACGCGCCCGGTGAATCCGTGCTCTGGAACATATATCTTTTTCACATTAACGCCAAGATTAATAAGCGTGTCAACAAGCAAGACAGAATTGACCAGTGAAGCATGATTCATTACTATTCCAACACGCTTGTTCTGGAGAAAAGGCAAATATTCGTTCACTTGCCATGCACCGGGTATCACTGCATTTTGTCCAACCATCCACACGCTCCATATCGTAATAATAGCATATCTTAACAGTTGTTTTATGAACCAGTGGTTTTTAGCATTGTGGATGGGTTGGAGGCTGTGGCGTTCCTCCTTGACACAGGCGGTCCGCTTCATTTTGCGGACAGGAATTGCTGTTATTGCCATATCCATCACTGTCATTGTGCTTGCAACCGCTATTGTTGATGGTTTCAAAGATAACATATACAGGCATTTATTCCTCTTGCAGGGGCATTTACAGATTCGGTCTTATTCAGCATCTGCACGTTCCTTAGAACCTCCCGCCATACAACGCAATAAAAATGTTGAACAGTGGCTCCAAAATAATAAATTGGTTACATTTTTTACACCCTTTATAATGAAACCTGCTCTGCTAACATTTGGCAAATATCTTGAGGGTGTTGTAGTAGAGGCACAGGACAGTATGCCTCCTCAAATGGAAGAAAGCTTGTTAGAAGAAGGTAGATGGGCAAAACAAGGAACGGAAATAGTGATTTCCCGCACGTTGGCTCGCAAACTGAATATCCATATCGGCAATAAAGTGAGGGTGTTCTTCTCATATCGGCCATTGCGTGTTAAGGAATTTACTGTAGTGGGTATTTATCATACGGGGTTAAAAGAATATGACGATGTCGTAGTGTTTATGCCTCTTTCAACGGTTCAAATGATTCTTGGATGGGACGAACTTATGGTTTCGGGATATAAAATCTATTTGACCGATTGGCTCGTTGAGGCTCTTGTACAGGAGCAACTACTGGAAATAGTTCCTTTTGAATTTTATGTCTTCAGTAACAGAGAACTCAATCCCAATTTGTTTGACTGGCTTAACCTTCATGAAACTAATAAAATGGTGCTCATTGGCTTGCTTATTATAGTGAGTGTTGTTAACCTGTTCAGTGTACTAATAACTTTTCTCCTTGAGCGAACTCCCATGATTGCTATGCTATCTGCAATTGGTGCCACCGCCGGATTAATAAGAAAACTGCTTGTAGCCATCGGTGTATGGCTCCTTATTGTGGGTACGCTTATTGGTAATCTTGTTGCTCTTGGACTTGCATTACTGCAAATTAAATTTAAGTTCATTAAATTACCTGAGGAAGCATATTATGTTCCCTATGTTCCTATCAAGCTTGATGCTTTCAATATCCTTATGACCAATTTAGGAGTTATTCTCTGGGTTATCGTGTTATTGCTTGTGGCTTCAATGTTCTATAAACTGCGAACGCCATCAGAGGCATTGCGATGGGGGCAATTGAGACGCTGATTAAACTTATTCTGGTTCGCAATCAAACAAAGTTCTATAAACACGTCTGTAAACACTGTGTCTGATCCTTCTATCTCTTTTCACATGCCACGTGAGATAAACTATTGCTTCCAGAATCCTCTTGCCTGTAAATACATTACCCTGCATATACGCCTTTCCATATGCGATTACTAATTCATCCTTGGCTGCTTCATAAGAACCAACACGTATCAATGCCAATGCTTTACTGATGCACGGGTCCTGTCGCAGGTCATAAAGCATATCCCACCATCTTTACGGGG
>WFXT01000218.1 GCA_015490475.1 Bacteroidota bacterium | reverse complement strand
GGGTGAGATAAAGAAACGCAAGAAGCAAAGGGATGAAACCGAAGATATTCCTCAAATGTTTTAAGCTCATTTTCAGATAGAACACACATATATTTTTAACTTTTTACTTAAATCGTTAACTTTGTAGTAGGATTGTGGGTGGTGGGACTCAAATAGGATGCATCATGGTTAAGAAAGTAGTGTTTGTTGGGTTGTCATGGTTTCTTGCTATTGTGAGTGCAGCGCAAAATGTGGGAATAGGCAAACCTCCCTCTTCCAATGCAAAAGTTGAAATTTTTGATACCACAAGGGGTATTTTGATACCTCGTCTGACAACAGAACAGCGTAATACTCATATCACTTCTCCTGATGTGGGTTTGCTGATTTATAATTCAACCTGCAACGTTTTTCAATATTGGGATGGTACACAATGGGTTTCCCTGACTCCTCAAAGTGTTAATTTAGGTTCTGGCTGGTGTAATAATCTCTCAGATTGGAAATACAGAATCCCTATTACCATTACCAATCCTACCAGTTATGACATGATAGATTTTGAAGTTGCTTTAATTATAAACACATCTGCCCTTATTTCAGCAGGAAAAATGAACTTAGACGGCTCAGATATTAGAATTGTTGATGCCACATGTGGAATCTTACCGCATTATATAGAAAGTGGCTTAAATACAACTGCAACAAGAATATGGACACGTATTCCTTCTGTCCCTGCTGGGTCGTCAATCACAATATACATTTATTATGGCAATCCCTCGGCAGTATCCGTAGAAAATCCAAATGCCACTTTCCATTGGTGGGATGACTTTTCCACATTGGCTAACTGGACATTGCCTGTGGGAACTCAATACACATGGGCAGGTGGTATTTTGCGAATAAACGGTGGAACAGCAGCCAATTCTGGGTTTGCTTATCTGAACGCTCCTCTGCCCTTTAATCTGAATGATGGTTATTTCCTTGAAGCACGGGTATTATACCATCCTGTTAGCACGGGCAGTAATTACTCAGGTGTTCTGGAAGCCAACTCGGCTCAACTCGGAGGATGTGGAAGCAATGTCTGTGGTAACGCTGTAATCCACTACATGAGAAATTTTAATGCTACATCAGTAGCATATTGGGCTGGCAATGGCGCAACAACTTCATATAACATAGGCTATGCAACTTGCTGGAACTCTTCAGACAATGTCTGGTATGTGCTGGGAATGAAAATATTGTCAAATCGTATTGATTTTTATAGGGACTATGCACTTATCTGTTCATCGCCGACATTTGCTTCATGGGCAAAAAACCTTAATTGGATAATTCTTGGATATTTCTGTAATTCGTGTGGTGCAGTGGACATTCAGGACACAGAATATGACTGGGTTCGTGTCAGAAAAGCATATCCAGACCAGCCAACTATAGCGTACGGCACTGAAGAAGCCTCTCCCTGTAATTAGATTTTTTAAAATAGTTTCTGGCTCTCAAAAAATCCGGGGTCCTTATCTGCCACCACCTCTCCAGATTGTATCTTTTGAGCCATGGTGTTAGCCAGCCTGTCCACTATGTTGTTAAGTTCATCGTTAGAATGTCCTCTTGTCCATTGAAAAGTTATATCAGAAAATCTTTGCAATTGCTTCAAAAGTTTCTGCCATAGGTCTGCATTAGGTCTTTTCTTCCAGTTTTCTGCCTGCCATTTAATTAGCCATCCATTATTAACAGAATCAACAATGTATTTAGAATCTGAAACAACAATAACGGGAATTTCGGGTTTTTTGATTGCTTCCAGTGCTTTGATAACAGCCCACAACTCAGCCCTGTTGTTAGTGGATTTTATAAATCCGCCCGTGATTTCTTTTTCTGCAATTACCTTTCCATTACATATAAACCTGAGCAGTACGGCATAAGCAGAAGGACCCGGATTGCCCAATGCCGCACCATCAGTATATGCAACAACATGGCAGTTTTTATTTTGTTGTTGGGTCATAAGTGACAGCAATTTGATATTTCTTTAATACTTCAAATAATAGGTCTTTCCATTCGTGGGATTCTTTAGTTTCAGAGAACAATTGCTCAATCAACCAGTTCACTGTGGTTAAAATGTCTTGGGAATCCAGAGAAACGTTGGATTTAACTTTCAAAATCTTTGGATTGTGGGTGTTGATTACTTGCTCATTATCATCTGTTAATTGTTCATGCAACTTTTCTCCTTCTTTCAATCCAGTATATATAATCTGAATGTCATTACTATTCATCCCTGCCAACTTCACCATTTTCCTTGCAAGGTGTAGAATCTTAATGGGCTTGCCCATATCAAAAATGAACACTTCTCCTCCTGTGCCCATAGTTGCTGATTCCAGAACTAATTGGCACGCCTCCGCTATAGTCATGAAATACCTGCTTACATCCGGATGAGTTATAGTTATTGGTCCTCCTTCCTGAATTTGCTTCCAGAAAATGTGCATCACAGAGCCGGCAGAACCAAGTACATTACCAAAACGTGTAATAATAAACTTAGTGCTACTTTCTTGATTGAGAGCCTGAATAAGCAGTTCACCCACTCGCTTGCTTGCCCCCATAACACTACGGGGCATAACAGCCTTGTCAGTTGATATGTAAATAAATCGTGAAACTCCAGATTCCATAGATTCCTTAGCAACTATATAAGTTCCCAGAATATTTGTCCTAATTGCTTCATAGGGATTACGTTCCATCAAATAAACATGCTTATATGCGGCAGTGTGGAAAACAAATTCTGGCTTGTACTTATTGAACACTTCTTTTATTCTCACTCTGTCTGTTATGTCTCCAATCACAGTAGTAAAGTTGGCATGTCCTTCTTTTAAGAGTTCTTGTTCCAGATAAAACAGCGGCGATTCAGCCTGATCAAGCAGTATAACATTTGAAGGATTCAACTGGACCAATTGGCGTGTCAGTTCTGACCCTATGGAACCGGCAGCACCAGTAATTAGTATTCTCCTGCCTGCAAAGGATTCATAAACCTCTTTGCTATAGGTTATCACAGAAGGTCTGGATAGCAGGTCCTCTACATCAAAAGGCTTTAGTTGTTCTGGTGTCAGGCGTCCTTCAAGCCATTTTTCTGGTGGTGGTACTTTTAATAATTTGATATTATATCTTGTTGCCCAATCAATGACTCGTTCCCGTTCGCGCGTGGTTGTAAACCTGTCAACTATTATAAGATGTGTTATTTTCCTGTTTCTAAATAAGGAAACAAGAGCCTGCCTGAGAGTTAATACAGGGATTCCATCTATTGTTCTGCCTGCGTTAATCCCACTACTATCAATAAATGCAACCACTTTGTAATTATGGTCCTGTTCAGAAGAAATAACCTGTTGAACTATTCGTGCCTGCTGACTAACTCCATATATAGCAACAGGCTCCCTGTCTCCTGATTGTGCTTGATAACCATGGTGCCTGAAGTGATAATATAATCTGACGACAAGTCTCCAACCAGCCAGCAATAATGAACTAACAAAGAAGTCAATTGCCAGAACTGAAAAAGGCATTATAAAGTAATCTGCTTGCCAGAAGGAATAAAAATTAATTCCTGTCATCAAGAGAACTGCCAATCCCTGTGCTACAACAAGCCTCGCAATATCTATTACACTCGTTATCTCAATTACTGCCTTTGGGAGACGTAGAAATAGAAACAAAGAAGCCTTTATCAGCAAGTAAATTGGGATAGCAATGGTCATGTGGTCCAGTTCATGCGTCGGAATATCAAAATTGAATCTTAAACTATATGCTACTGCAAGACTGCCCAATGCTACTACTATATCCCATAACCAGACCAGCCATATCCTTACATTTAACCATTGTCGTATGAATCCTTTCATTTAACAAGCCTTTTCAATGTTTTGAGAATTAACCACATGTCAAAGCAAAAGTTCCTATTACGAATATAAATCATATTGAGTTTAAGTTTGCGTGGCAGAATATATTTGATATATGCCTCATGGGGGTTTTCAAATCGTGCCAGAATCTCCTCCTCGTTGATAAAAACCAATGATGCAAGGTCCGTCAGTCCCGGACGTACAGATAAAACATCTTTCTTATCTGCAGGGAAATATTTCACATATTCAGGGACTTCTGGTCGGGGACCAACAATGCTCATATCTCCCTTAAGAACATTCCATAACTGTGGCAATTCATCCAGTTTATACTTGCGAAGGAACTTGCCAATATAAGTGATGCGGGGGTCTCCTTTTTTGGTTATGGACAACCCTCTGCTCTGACGCATTGTCCGGAATTTATATATCGTGAATGGTTTGCCTCCCTTTCCTATCCTTACTTGCTTAAAGATAATCGGTCTGCCATCTGTAATAAGAATAAGTAAAGCAATAATCACAAAAAGTGGTGAAAGCAAAATAATTCCCATCAACGAAGCAACTATGTCAAAAATTCGTTTTATTAGTTCATACATATTTTCTGACAGCCTTTTGCAAAACAGATACTACAAATTCCTGTTCTTGCTCTGTAAGGGATTCAAACACAGGTAAAGAAATCTCTGTTTTATAGAAATCAAAAGCATTGGGTGTCGTTTTAATTGAATATCCCATTTGCTTATATGCAGTCAAGAGTGGTAATGGAATGAAGTGAACATTAGCCATGATGCCCTCCTGTGCCAGATAAGAAATAATCAGGTCTCGTTGTTCCTCTGTAATATTTCTTACTCTCAGTGCATATACATGATATGAACCGGTTCGGTAATCATCCTGCTGGACAGGTAATATAGCCACGTCTCTTAGTGCTTCGTTAATCAGGCGATTGTAAGTTTCAAAAATCTTTTTTCGGGTAGGAAGGATATAGGAATCATAATATTTTAAAGCGGTTCTACCAAGGGCAGCCAGAATATCTGGCATATTGGCTTTAAAACCGGGCTTTATGACGTCATATCTCCAGGCTCCCGGGGCGTTGAATTTGGCGTATGCTTCTTTTGTTTGCCCGTGCAGGGACATAACTTTTATTTCGTGATATATTCTTTCTGCTTCGCTAATATTTATTGCCAGTGCTCCTCCTTCGGCAGTAGTAAGGTTTTTTACTGCATGGAAAGAAAAAGCAGTCATATCTGCAACACTACCAATTTTTTTGTTTTTATATATAGCGCCAAAGGAATGTGCAGAGTCAGCAACAACCAGTGGTCTGCCTAACTTCTCCTGCGATTCCGAATTGGGTCTAAAAACAGACTTTACCTCTTCAACTATTGACATTATCTCATCATACAGAGCAGGGAAACCGAATACATCAACAGGAATAATGGCTTTGGTTTTTTCTGTTATGGCTTCCTTAATTTTTTCTGGCAGTATAGTCGCGTCATATGGTGAAACATCAACTATGACGGGTCTGGCTCCCGTGTGCAGAACCATATTAGCAGTAGCACAATATGTGTATGCAGGAACAATGACTTCATCACCGGGACCAACTCCAAACCATTTGAGCGCGAGAAAGAGAGAAGAACTGGCTGAATTAGTGGCAACAACAGACTTGCAACCAATATACTCTGTTAGTTCATGCTCAAAGAGTCTGGTTTGTGGTCCTGTAGTTATCCAACCTGATTGCAAGACTTCTTTTATCAGGTCGTAGGCTTCCGGAGCTATAAATGGCTTGGTAAATGGTATTTTTACTTTTTGGCTCATCGGGAATAATTGGGTGCTTCTCTGATTATGTCAATATCGTGGACGTGACTTTCCCTGATTCCTGCCAGTGTTTGCTTTACAAACCTTGCTTTTACTTTCAATTCAGGAATTGTCTTAACTCCACAATATCCCATTCCTGAGCGCAATCCTCCAACCAGTTGGAAAAGAACTTCTGAAACAGAACCCTTATAAGGCACACGTCCCACGACGCCCTCGGGAACAAATTTGGTTGCTTCCTCTTGAAAATACCTCTCTCCACTGCCCTCTTTCATTGCTTCTAAAGAACCCATCCCACGATAAACCTTATATTTCCTGCCTTCATATATAATTGTTTCTCCGGGCGCTTCGTCAGTGCCAGCCAATAAACTACCCAACATAACGCTATCGGCACCAGCAGCAATTGCTTTTACTATGTCTCCAGAGTACCTTATTCCACCATCTGCTATAACGGGAACTCCAGTGCCTTTTAACTCACCGGCAACCCACATTATAGCAGTTATTTGCGGAACACCTACTCCCGCCACTATCCTAGTTGTACATATTGAGCCGGGACCAATACCTACTTTTACTGCGTCGGCACCTGCTTCAACAAGTGCTCTGGCTCCTTCTCGAGTGGCAACATTACCTGCTATAACCTGAATGTCAAGATTTCTCTTGATTACTTTAACTGTTTCAATAACATTGTAAGTGTGACCGTGTGCAGAATCTACCACTAAGACGTCAACACCTGCTTCAACAAGTGCTCTGGCATGGTCAAGGACCTTATGGGGGCGTGCCGACACAGCAGCCCCAACACGCAACCTTCCGAGCTCATCCTTGTTAGCATTAGGATATTGCCTTAACTGCTTAATATCTTTGAATGTTATTAAACCGGCGAGCCTCCCTTTGTCGTCAACAAGTGGCAGTTTTTCTATTCTGTGTTCTCTTAAAATCTTTTCCGCCTCGGCTAATGTGGTTTCAATAGGCGCTACAATAATGTCTTCAACAGGGGTCATAACTTCCTTTAAGGGCTTGCTTCCATATTCCTCAAAACGAAGGTCTCGTCTGGTCACCAACCCTAAAAGCCGTTTTTCTTTATCCACTATCGGAATGCCACTTATTTTATGCCTTTCCATCAATAATAAAGCATCCCGAACTGTGTCATCGGGTTCTAATGTATATGGCTCAAGGATTTTGCCACTTTCAGCCCGCTTCACTTTTTTGACTTCCTCAACCTGTCGTTCAATGCTCATATTTTTGTGAATAATGCCGATACCGCCTTCACGAGCCATTGCTATAGCCATTCGTGCCTCAGTGACAGTATCCATAGCAGCGCTGATAATGGGAATACTCATAGGCAATTCACGTGTGAGCATTGTTTTAACATCGGTCTCTGAAGGCAAAACATCGGAATAAGCAGGTAAAAGCAAGACGTCATCAAAGGTAAGGGCTGTTCCTACGATTCGTTCATCAAATTCACTTGCCATCACTATCCACTTTTAGCAAAATTATCTACTAACTGATTAACGGCTTAACTTTACGGAAGTAAACAATACCAACAATGAAAGGCTTTGCTATTCTTTTGGCTATTACGAATTTAATTGCCGTTATTTCACTTAGAGCCCAGCAATACAGGGATGGGGCACCATGGTGCTCACAGGTAAAAAAACGAACCTTAAAAACTTTCAGAAGCCAGAATGGGACACCAGAACACAGAGCACGAATGAACAGATATGATATTCACTTTTATCACATCAGGGTTAACCTTGACACTCTATCCACATATATTGAAGGTCATGTTACTATTCATGCTATTGCCACACAGCAACTGGACACCTTTTCCTTTGAATTTGACCCTGTGCTATCTCTTGACAGCCTTAAAATCAATGGCATCAAGATTACTAATATTACCAATAACAGTACAGAATGGAATGCCATATTGCCATCTCCAATCAGTGTAGGAAGCCCTGTTGTTGCAGACTTTTATTATAAAGGAACAGCGCAACGGGGATTATTTAATCAGACGTCACCGACGTGGGGCACCCGAGTGACCTATTCCCTCACCGAACCATACGACGCATTAGGGTGGTTTCCCTGTAAACAAGAACTGCCCGACAAGGCAGACTCCGTTCAGGTTGAAATAACTGTTCCTTTGGGTGTTCTGGCAGGTTCAAATGGCATTTTGCTTAAAGTGGACACCATAGGCTCACAACACACTTTTGTATGGAAAAGTAAATATCCTATAGCCTACTATTTGATTTCAGTTGCAGTGGCTAAGTACATTGAATATGGCTTTGACATTGACCTTGGAAATGGTATCACAGTTCCCTTTGTTAACTACATTTACTCTCCTGCTACACTTTCAGCATTCAAGGAAGAGATAGATACCACGGCGGTTCTCATGAAAATTTTCAGTAAACACTTTGGGTTGTATCCCTTCTACGAAGAGAAATATGGGCATTGTATGGCTCCTTTCGGTGGCGGAATGGAACATCAGACAATGACTACACAGGGCTTCTTTTTTATGACTCTTACCGCACATGAATTAATGCACCACTGGTTTGGGGATAACGTAACCTGTGAGCGATGGAACGACATCTGGTTGAATGAAGGATTTGCATCTTATGGCGAATATGTTGCCCTTGAAAATCTGGCGGGTCCAGAGGCAGCACGGTCAAGAATGACCTTCTGGCACCAGTCGGTAATGTCCCAACCCGATGGCAGTGTATACGTCCCTGACCAGTTCATAGGTGATGAAAACAGGATTTTTGATTCCAGGTTGTCATACCGCAAAGGGGCAGCGGTAATTCACACCTTGCGTTATATTCTCGGTGATTCCATATTTTTCCGCGTGTTAAAGGAATATCAGGACTCGTTTAGATTCAGCACTGCAACAACGGAAGAATTCAAGCAGTTCGTGGAACGACGGACAGGAGCAGACCTGACCAATTTCTTTGACGAATGGATATATGGCGAAGGCTATCCAATTTATGACGTCAAATGGAATTGGCGAAATGATTCCCTTTATATCTCTATCATTCAATCCACTACTCATCCGTCAGTGCCACTGTTCACAACTCCTGTTCCAATCAGGGTTTTCCACGGCATATCTTACACAGACATTAAAGTACCTATGAACAATTTTGCCGTGTTGAAAAGATATTACATTCCCTATCAGGTTGATTCTATTAAAGTTGACCCCCTTCAGTGGATTATCAATAAAGACACTGTTTCGTATGATTCCACTCTCGTATTCGTGGGTGCAGAGATAGTTCAAAAACCACTCTGGGTCTTCCCGGACCCTGCACGTAATTTAATTCACGTGTGGTCAAGATTTCCCGGCATTATAGTAATAACTGCAATGGATGGAAGACTTATTGTTAAGGAACAAATTTCCGCAGGACACAGGGCATACAGTCTTAACGATTTACGTACTGGTGTGTACGTAGTTACTATTGCTACTGAATATGGAATTTTTACACAGAAGTTTGTTAAATATTAACCAGTGGTGCCGATGTTTTGAGGAATATTGTTTCTCAATAAAGATTTATTATTAAAATGTTGTACATGCTATTGTATAAAATGCCATGTAACATTATGTTTAAAATTTCGTATATTTACACTTGAGCGGGTAAAAAGAACTTTTCTTATGGAAAAAGGAAGCATTGCCATAAGGGTCAGAAAATTGTTGATAGAGAATGGGTTTGATAGAGAGCAAGCCGATGTGCTTGCTATGGTTCTTGATGATATTTATCACTCACAGATGGATAATGCGGCAACGAAAGAAGACATTAAGATGCTCATGCAAATGATGGACAAGCGCTTTGAGGCAGTGAACAAACGCTTTGAAGAACTGCTTCATTATGTAGATAAGCGGTTTGAGGCAGTGGATAAGCGATTTGAGGATATGAATAAGCGCTTAACTTTCATACAGTGGCTAATAGCAATTATGTTTACCGTTTATACAGCAATAGTTACATTCGTGGTAACTTACGTGTTGCCAAATATCTTGGGCTGAGTAGGAAAATTCATAGTTAGTCAACAACCAAATCTTATTGGGATACATATTTTAACAAACTTTTGATTTTAATGAAACCAAAACGACTTATTTCCGTATCTTTATAGAGAAACTAAACATATGGAAAAGGGAAGCATAGCGATAAGGGTCAGAAAATTGTTGATAGAGAATGGGTTTGACAGAGAGCAAGCCGATGCATTAGCATTGGTGTTTGATGAGATTTATCATACTCAGATGGCAGATGCAGCAACGAAAGACGATATAAAGGCACTCAGAGAAGATATGAAGGCATTCATGCAGATGATGGACAAACGCTTTGAAGAACTGCTTCATTATGTAGATAAGCGTTTTGAAGCAGTAGATAAACGGTTTGAGGCAATGGATAAGCGGTTTGAAGATATGAATAAACGATTTGAAGATATGAACAAACGCTTAACTTTCATACAGTGGTTAATAGCCATTATGTTCACTGTTTACACAGCAATAGTTACATTCGTAGTAACTTATGTGCTGCCAAATATTTTGAGTTGATTTTTCAAAACGTGAGTTACCTATTGGATATGAATGTGTTTTCAAATTGTTTTAAAATAGACCGTGCTATAAAATTTTGGAACATTTAGCGTCAAATTTGGCTATTACTTTATTCCACAAACTTTACTTTTGTAATAAAACAAGTTCTATGACTACAAAAGCGGCTTTTTCCCTTCTGGTGGGAAGCAATATATACGAGGAAGACCCAATTTTAAAACCAATTCTAAAACACTTATGGGAAGATTATAATGACCACGAACAGGAATTAATTGATTTTGGGCGCTGGGCTGGTGAAGAGTTACTTCCTGCCCTCTGGCATCTGGACAACTATGCCCCTCCGCAGCATCTATATTTCACGCCTTTAGGTGAAAGAGTTGATCAGATATGGATAAGTCCCCTTCAAAGGAATCTGATGGACAGGCTTAATGAATTTGGTATAAATAGTGACCCACATAGTTCAGAAACCTTGATGTATCACTATGCTCTTGGTTACTTGCTCTCTGATGCCGGGCTTTATTGCATTTTTACTTTGACAAATCAAGTTGCCATAATACTTTCGAAATATGGACCATTTAAAGAGGAAGTGCCATACATATCAGGTGCACAGAAACCATATAAATATGGTGCTACTTTTTACACCGAAGTGACCAGTGGTAGTGACCTGTCCCAAAACCAAACCATAGCCCGACGCGATGGTTCAAGGTGGTTACTAACAGGGGAAAAATACTTTACTAGTAACGTAGGAATTGCAGATTATGCGTTAGTAACGGCATTTGAAGAAGGTGCAGAGAGGCACATTAAAAATCTGCGGTTGTTTGTTGTTCCGCGCTACAGAAAAGATGGGAGTCCTAATTATGTTATCCGACGGCTAAAACCTAAGGTGGGTTCCCGATTGGTACCAACCGGTGAAGTTGAACTGAACAATAGTGAGGCATATCCCGTCGGAGACCTTTCCCTAGGAATCTATTACACTGTTGAAAGTTTGATGTATGCCAGATTATCTAATGCTGTTGCCTCTATGGGGCTGGCAATGAAAGCATATCTGGAGGCTAAAAAATTTGCGGAACGCAGGATAACCTTTGGAAAACCGATTATTAAACACACATTATTGGCTGCGGAATTTGAAGAATATCTTGAGAAACTTAAACGCGGTATATTGATAGGCTTTCTGGCTGTTGCAGAAATGGATAAGTGCTGGCAGGAAAAACCGCCTTACAATGAACAATACTTGTTCGCTCGTCTCTTGACACATATTGCGAAAAACAGAACGGCAGAGCTTGCAATAGACATCACACAGTGGGCTATTGAAGTGTTTGGCGGTATTGGTGTTCTGTCTGAGTTTATTATAGAACGGTGGCATCGGGAAGCACAGGTTGCCATAATTTGGGAAGGAACTGCTCACATCCATGCTCTTGAAATGGTGGAAACGATCAGGAAGAAGGGAGCCGGAAGATTGTTAATTGAGCGCATCAAAGGGCTTGCCTCCCCTTCAGACCTTAAAAAAGCAGAACAAATAATCCAATTCATCGAAACGGGAAGTATAGAAGAAGTAGTAAGAAAAAGCAGGCATTTGCTGCGAGAACTAGCTGTTGTAATAGAAAATGCTTATCTAAGTCAGATATCATAAAAGACTCACTTATTATATTTATGCCAAAAGACTGCTATGCAAGAGGTAAGAAAAATCAAGCGGGAAATCCCAGATTGGCTAAGACCACGAGCACAAGGAGAATGCGAATTCCATAAGAATCCAACGTTGAATAGGATTGCACGAACACCCATCTGGCTCCCCTGGGCTGTTTATCTACCCATAATTGCTGTTATTGTTGGATTTGCAATCTTCAAAGTTCAAATGAACATCTGGTCCGTTATTGCTCTTTTCCTCTTAGGTTGGTTTTCTTGGACCCTCACAGAATACATTGTTCATAGATTTCTCTATCACACAGATACAGATTGGAAATGGTTAAGACGCCTACAGGACAGGGGGCATGGCATCCATCACCGACACCCTAAAGACCCCTATTGCCTTGCAATGCCA
>WFXT01000217.1 GCA_015490475.1 Bacteroidota bacterium | reverse complement strand
GCCTTAGCAAGTGCCTCAAAAAGACTCATATTATTACGAGTCATCTCAACAGCCTCTGCTCTGTCCTGAAAAAACACATAAACGAATCTGTTAACAACCTCAATATACACATAGGGGTCCTTATAAAGATTTGCATATAAATCACTAAGTATCTTTCTGGCTTGCTCAACAGTATAGCCTGCCAATTTAACCGAGTCAATGATAGGTAAATAAACGTAACCATTAGGTTGAATCTCATATGTCAAAAGATTAATAGTTTGCACATTATTAGAGATTTCTACTAAGTTCTGCCCTTTCCTTGGCTGAACAATTATTTTAAGTTTATCGCCAGATGCCAATACATATTCCTGAGGGACTAAACTATCAACCATAAAAGGAGTAACATTTTCAACGAACATAACTTCGGGGTAAAAAACTTTACATCCTGAAAGGATAAAAATGAAACCAAATATAAATAAGAGTCCAGCCCAAATCTTTTTGTGCACGTTCACATAGCAAAATTATAGTTTTTCTTATAAGGGCAGGGAACGTTTTAACCTAAAGGATTGAGGCAGAGGATTCTTTGTCCGAGGAGGAGTCCCACTTTTATACAACCATCCCAGAGGCACGTTCATATACTCAACAAGTGCATAATTATCCGATAATTCAACAGGCACATTTCCTTTCAAATAACGCATAGCATCTTCATAAGAGAGGGCAATTCTTGATGCCTGTGGCGGTTCAGAGAGTAACGCAAGCGGATGGGCAGGTTTATTAGTGCCACAAAAAACTTCCTGACCAGTGTACTTAACTGGTAGGTTGCTAATAATACGCAAGATTCCTTCAAACTCAGTGGGGACTATAAAGTGCTTACCCTTTGATGAAATTACCTTATAATCAAAAGGCAAATCAAAAGGTATATGACAATCAACGTGCTTGTATTCAAAGCCTTGATATGGGGATATCGGCGTTGACGGATTGATTACATCTGTTTTTTTGAAGAGAGCAAGAAAAAATCCTTCACCTTTTACTCTATGAGGATAGAAACGGTAAGTGTGTGCTAAGATTTCCTTACCTTGCCATTCCTTCAGTCCTTCTGAAATGTTCCATTCTAATAATTCTGATAGGTCAATGGATTGAACAGCAGAGCCAAAAGTATCAAGAATCCACTGGGCATTAAGTTCGTTTTCTTCAGGGTTAAACGTGCAGGTTGTATAGAGGAAATATCCGCCGACTTTAGTTGTTATAAGGGCATTTGTAATTATTTGTCTTTGAATTGCCTGCAGTTTCCTGCCGGTGTTGGGACGCCAGAACTTGACCGCTTTAGGTTCCTTACGAAACATGCCTTCACCGGAACACGGTACGTCAGCAAGGACAAAATCAAAGGTATTGGGAAGGGAAGCGAAGGCACGGCTGTCTGCCCGAACAAGTGCCTGATTGAGCATTCCCCAACGGATAATATTCTCTTCAAGGGCAGGATAACGTGATGGCACTGGTTCCGCAGAAATAAGAAAACCAGTTTTTTCCAAGAGGCTTAACAATTGTATTGTCTTACCACCCGGTGAGGCACACACATCAGCAACAAGCCCAGAAGGACTGCCAAATTTTTTGAATATGTATGAAACAATTAATCCAGAGGGTTCCTGAACGTAATAGGCACCACCAAAGAAAAGAGGGTCTTTCCAGAATTCTGGTCTCTCTTCCAATAAAAAAGCCTGAGGAAACCACTGGACAGGTTTTCCATGTCCAAAATGTTCTGTCAATTGTTTGTGTGTCCAATTCCATTTGATAGGATGGGGTCTAATTGCCACGTAGGGAGGTTCACTCAACGCTTCTAAAAATGGCTCAAACTCATCTGCGAGAATTTCACGTATTCTTTTAAGAAAAGGGGCAGGCAATCTGACATTTATCATCAATACTAAATTTTAACTATCGGTGTCAGATAGAAATTTATCAATTATCAACTCTGCTCTATTCACGTCTTTAATCAACCATTTAAGCAAGAGGTCTGTTTTCTGTTCTTCTGTCAATTTCCACGGCAAATTGCTTTTATGAAGTTGATGCACCAATTGGTAAAGAGTTATAGCCACACTAACAGAAATATTGTAACTTGTCGTAAATCCATACATTGGTATTTTGATAGTAATATCTGCTGAAGCAAATGCTTCTTCTGTTAAGCCATCTTTTTCTGTCCCGAACAAAAGAGCAATGGGTCTTTCAATTTTGAAGTCATTTAAAGATACTGTGGCTTTAGGGCTTGTGGCAACTATTTGATAGCCTGCCTGCTTTAACTCTTCGCACACTTCCCTTGGAGATTGATTGATATGCCTGTGTATGTCCACCCACTGCTCTGCCCCTAATGTCACACCCTTTGAAACTTCAAACCTGTTCCTATTTTCTATGGTATGAATCGTTTGCACACCAAGGCAATCGCATGTTCTCACTGTGGCACTTGCATTCTGAGGTTGATAAATATCTTCCAAAACAATGGTAATAAAATATGTTCGCCAATTGAGTACTTCAAGCATTCTCTCAAATCGCTCTTGCGTTATGAAATTCTTCAAATGATTTATCAGGTCTTGTTTTTTCCTTATTGGAAGGTCTAACACCTTGTCTAATAAGTCGTGCATAGTAGCATTTATTGACAAAAGTATTGCACCACTAACAATGTTTGGAGACCGACGGGCACACCAAACTGGCAATTTTACAAGAGATATGACAAATCAAACAATAACATAAGAATATTTTTCATCGTAATCTGGCATACTGTCCATGCTTATTGACACAGATTCACAAAACTTGACAAAATTTGCTTATTTATTTCCTTGGAACAATATTTGTGTATTAAGGTAGTGAACAAAATAAGAGAGCCATGACGAGGGGATTACCAGTAACGGCAGGAAGCATTTGGGATGAATTAAATCAAGTTCTTGAAACTTTCTTTGGAGGCAGGGACGTGGAAGTTTATAGTGTTCCCGCAGTAAACATAAAGGAACTGCCTGACAAATTCATTCTTGAAATGGCAGTTCCGGGATTTAACAAAGAAGACATAAAGATTGAAGTGGATGACGGCATTCTGGTCGTCAGGGGCGAAAAGAAAGAAGAAGAAAAAGAAGAAGATAAGGGCAGGTGGATGAGAAGGGAGTTTCATATCGTGAAATTCCAACGAGCATTTACCTTGCCCGACGTTGTGGACTTGGATAACATTTCTGCCAAATACGAAAATGGAATTTTAACAATTAACTTACCTAAGGTTCCTGAAGCACAAGAGAAGCCTGCCCGTTTAATTAAAATTGACTAATTTTGCAAAAGCCCCAACCACCCGCTACAGCGCCGGGGCAATCCCCTATGTGGGGATGTCCCGGTTTTTCTTTTATGAGGATTGACAAATACATTTCTGTTTCTCTGAGTAAGGCAGTATAGCCTTCAAATCGTTCATTGTCCACGACGACTGAAGAAGCCCATAGATTACTTACATTCTGTTTAAATTTTTCAGGCACTTTAATTGCCCAGATACCCAAACACACTATCTTACGAAACGACTTAGGTATTCCACGAGCCAGAAGTATTTTAAGTCCTGCTTCCTTAAGCGACCAGAGGATAGTAAGGCTTTGTAGAAATGGGGCATCCGCAACCGAATCAAGGGGATGCATAAACCTTCTTCTTACTTTGCTTATCGCAGGATAGGGCTTTTGGAGGTCTATCCCTACTTCACCGTATTGGCTTGTTGCCACTGCACACAGCCCATCGTCATGAGTAAAAGAAACCTGAACCTTATTTCCGATAATCGGGCATCCATTGTAATAACGAAGTTTATGAACAGAACCCGGATAGAGCGTATCTAAGAGAGCGAGGCATGTGGCATGTTGCAACCGCCGTCTGCGATTAGATATTAAACTTATCTTCCCTAAACCGTCATATTTGGCTGGAATTTCATTAAGTAGCGGAGAGATACCTACTTTAAACCATCCACAATCAACTATTTTCTTCACCAATGCGAATATACGTATTTTAGCCCTAAAACAAGACTATGCTTCGCATTATTTCGCTATTTGTTATTTACCTGATTGCTTTTCTGACACAGGGACAAAATCTGAAAAGCGAAGTTATTGAGATTGTTCGTGTACTAAGCGATTCTTTTGATGGTAGGGGTTATCAGAACGATGGGGCGATTCGTTCCGCACAGTGGATAAAAACTAAGATGGAAAAGATTGGTTTGCACCCTGCTTTTGAAAATGGTTATTTCCAGACATTTTTCTTTCCTTTTAACGTCATTGAGGACTTCAGTGTCAACAAATCATGGGAAGTGGGCAAGGATTTTTGGTTGCATAACAAAAGCCCAAACGGTTCTTTTGAAGGTAAAATTTATGAGATACCAGAGAAATTATTAAAAGAAAGCCCAGACAATAGCATTTCTGCGATTAAGGGAATAGTCAAGAAAAATCAGGGTAAATGGCTTCTTTTCCATATTCACGACGGGGCTAATGCCGACTGGGAAGGTATGGCACTGGCTATCGCCCAAGCGTCAACACAAATAATGGGAATAATTATTTGCAAGGGAGATAAGTTACCACCATACGGAATACCAGAAGGAAAACCTTTTGAGAAACCTGTGCTAACTATAACCCATGAAGTAAGTCAATCTATATCCAAAAAGGATATACTTAAACTCATTGTTCAAAGCCAATTTAAGAAGAAACAGAAGGCGGTAAATGTAGGAGGATGTTTACAACCAATAGACTCAATGCAGAGAATGATTCTTCTAACCGCCCATTATGACCATCTGGGACGCCTTAAAGACGCTGTGTTCCACGGAGCACACGATAATGCATCTGGAACGGCTTTTATGCTTGCTCTCATAGACACCTTGAAATCTCTTAATTTGCCTATTAACGTATGCGCTATTGCTACAGGAGCCGAAGAGACTGGTCTTAATGGGGCTATCCATCTTTCTGAGAATTTTCCCGTTTCACTGGACAGTATTGTTTTCTTGATAAATCTTGATTTATGGGGCACTGGTGACAAAGGAATTATGGTTGTCAACGGGAAAATTGACACTGTGGCATTTGCGATTCTGGACTCTATAAATAAGGAATGTAAGTGTCTGCCACAGGTCAAAGCCCGAGGTATTTCAAGGGCGAGCGACCACTGGGCATTTCAGGAGAAAGGTGTTAGAACATTTTTTATCTATACCCTTGGTGGGAATCCCGGCTATCACGTCCCAGATGACACCATAGATAGACTTTCTTTTAAAGCAATTAATGGGGGGCTGAAACTTCTCACTGCTTTTATTAAGGTAATTTCGCAATAAGAAATGTTTTTACTTTTGTCTAAAGGCATTTGCTATGCTGGATAAAGAAATGCTTGCCATATTAGGTAGAGAGTTAGATAGGCAACGCCGAGGGCTTGAACTAATTGCCTCTGAAAATTTCGTAAGCCTACAGGTTCTTAGAATAATGGGTTCATGGCTAACTAATAAATATGCTGAAGGGCTTCCCGGAAAGAGATATTATGGAGGCTGTCAACATGTTGATGAAGCAGAAGAACTTACAAGACAACGAGCAAAAGAACTTTTTGGAGCAGAATGGGTCAATGTGCAACCGCACTCTGGAGCACAAGCAAACATGGCTGTTTTCTTTGCAGTATTAAAGCCCGGAGACACTTTTCTTGGCTTGAACTTAGCCCATGGGGGGCACCTAACTCATGGGGCACCTGTTAATTTTTCAGGGAAGTACTTTAATCCCGTTTATTATTCCCTTGATCCAGAAACAGGTCTAATCAATTACGAAGAGATAGAACGTCTTGCCCATGAACACAAGCCTAAATTGATTATTGCCGGGGCATCTGCATATTCAAGGGATTGGGACTATGCCAGAATGAGGCAGATTGCCGATGAAGTAGGGGCAGTGTTAATGGCTGATATAGCTCACCCTGCAGGACTAATAGCCAAGAAACTTCTCAATGACCCACTGAAACACTGTCATGTGGTAACCACTACAACACACAAGACTTTACGGGGACCACGGGGCGGAATGATTATGATTGGCAAAGACTTTCCAAACCCGATGGGCATCACCACAAAGAAAGGAACAGTTCGCAAGATGAGTTCTGTGCTTGATAGTGCAGTTTTTCCCGGAATTCAAGGGGGACCACTGGAGCACGTAATAGCAGCCAAGGGAGTAGCATTTTATGAAGCATTACAACCATCTTTTGAAAAATATGCCCGGCAGGTAATTGCCAATGCTAAAGCGATGGTTAAAGCCTTTCAGGAACTGGACTATCACATCGTTTCGGGAGGCACAGACAACCATCTATTCCTTATAGACTTGAGAAACAAAGGCATTACCGGTAAAGAAGCGGAAGAAACCCTTGAGAAAGTTGATATTACGCTGAACAAGAACATGGTTCCGGGTGATGACAAGTCACCGATGATAACTTCCGGCATCCGCATTGGAACACCTGCTATTACAACAAGGGGAATCACCACAGAACATATTCCCAGAATCGTTGAATGGATAGACAGGGCTTTAACTTACAGGGATAATGAAACAGAATTGAAGCAAATCAAGAAAGAAGTTAATGAATTTATGCAACAGTTTCCTTTGTACCCAGAAGTAGAAACTGACCCATTTTTTGCTGAACTAATGTAAAATCACGTCAGATGAGAATAGTTGTTTTACTCTTGATTTTAGCGGGTATAGTTGCGTGCACATCAAAACGCGAAAAGTACTTAGAGGAAATCAAGCAAGTTGAACAACAGGTCTTTGACACGGCTAAAATCCCGTCTGCAAAAGAAATGGAATTGCTCGCCGAAATGTATGTTGAATATACTAAGGAATTCCCTGACGATACCCTGAGCCCTCTTTTCCTATTACGGGCTGCCGAGCTTTTTAAATTATCTGGCAAACCAACGAAAGGCTTCGCATTACTGGATTCTGTTTATCTCAAATATCCAAATAGTAAATGGGCTCCTGCAGCACTGCTCACCGCTGCAATCTGGTATGACCAAGAGGCAAAGGACATAGCCCGAGCCAGACAGAAACTTATTACTCTACTTGAAAAATATCCAGATTCTGAATTTGCTGACGATGCAAGAAAGTTGCTTGATTTGCTTGACAAGTCGCCAGAGGAAATTTTAAAGATGCTGGAAGAGAAATACAATAGGGAATCAAACAGTGAATCATAATATATCACTGAACTATGATCTTAGCCAGTGTTTGACCTTGTTTGGACCTCACCCTTATGACATAAATTCCTCTTGCCAGTGAACTTAAAGCTATTGTATTTAAACCACTTTGGAGTCGGCTTTCTGGCATAACAGGTCTTCCTTGTAAATCATAGACTATTGCTGTTGCCTGCTTGATTCCGTCAGGTATGATTATGTAAAGGGTGTTGTCATTTATGTAGATAGTTGGTTGATTGTTTTGCCAATTGGTGTGCTCAACAGACACAATTTGGAACGTTTGATTGCAATACACTTCCCTGAGGGAGCCCATTGAAACGAGTGTATCGCCACCCGCAGGTGTCCACGTTAGCGAGAGAGTGTTCTCTTTTTGAATTAGATTAAAAGTATCAATTGTGTATGCTCTAATAGGTTCAATGTTCAAAGTTGTTGGTTCAAACAGGCAGCATTGGGATGATTGTTGTGGTTTATAGGGGTGTTGTAAGGAGAAAGAGGCATAGAAGCCAAAATTCCGGATTTGGTAGTATGGATAGTTTCTGTTTGCCGCAAAATAAGGGATATACACTTTAAGTTCCTGGGTTGTGGGTTCAAAAACAATTTTTGTGTTATAGTTTCTAACATTAACCAGATTATAAGAATAATCTGCCGCAGGGATTAATTGTTGAGAGGAGATTGTGTCAAAATCTTGAGGACCGAAAGCATAAGATGATTTAACGTTTCCAGTGTAATCAAAGAACAACAACGTTGTGGGTTTGGACAAAACACCAACAAGCAACGAATCATTTATGTTTTCAATAGAAACAGATGAGTTATAATACGATGAGAAACGATTAGCAATTTGTTCGTTGATAACATAGGCATTTTGAATGTCTTCCGTATTCAAATTCAATGTGATGATAACAGGAACGCCAAACAATGTGGTTGTGTCCACAACATTTGTAGCAATAACAAGTAGTGAATCATTGAGGAAAGCAATGTCTGGAGTTGTGGTCCAAAATAGCCATCCGTCAATCCCAATATAAACAAATTTTTTGGGGAAGCAAGAGGAGGTGTCACCCAAGGCGATAGCCAGATAGAAAGAGTCGTTCCACATCCTGATAAAGCCCAGTGTAGCCCATTTATCACGCCACACAGTTAAGTTGGTAAATATTGAATACTGTACCCGAGAGGATGTGTCCACACGGAAGACAACATCACATAAGGAAGATGTGAGAGCCGATGTTGAGAGGAAAGCAAATTGCACGTAAGGGAATCCAGACGCGGTATTATTATCAAGTTGCTTACCTGCCTGCATGACTACCATATACTTGCTACTATTTACTGGAGCAACTCCCACAATCTGTGTGCTCCTTGAATTATAAACTGGTTCTCCCTTAGCAAATACTATGTGGCTCGGTATCCGTTCAACCAAAAGTGTTGAATCCAAGAAATACAATAAACCGGCATAATAACTTCCGCCTCCCAAAGCCGAATAAGAAATGTTAAGGGGCAAAACATAAGTATTTTCTGAGATTCTGACATCACCCGAAGCAGTGAAATAGGGAGGCTTTGAAGAACTTACCGGATTTACTATAAACGCTTTTTGATATCGCTCATTGTGAATAACAAGTCCTGACTTAGAATAACTTATAATAGGAAACTCGGAGAAGCTCATGTTTCCAAAAATGTGCGTAAAGGTTCCAATAAATGCTGTAGTATCGTCAATGTATTTATAAGATGTATCCTGAAACAACTGGCAATGAGTTATCTGCTGAGCGTTGACTGATGAATGTGCATTAACAAAAAGCGCCGCAACAACTCCAGCTTTAAGTAAGCCTTGCTTTTTCCTCATAACACTCTTATTTAGTAGTATTTATG
>WFXT01000216.1 GCA_015490475.1 Bacteroidota bacterium | reverse complement strand
TGAAAAGCCTTATCAACTACTTTAGGGATTCGTGGATTGAACTAAAAAGATTTGTTACCTGGCCCACATGGGAGGAATTACAGGACACAACAATAGTAGTGGCTACTGCTACGATAATTCTCACTATTATCATTGCTGTTATGGACATAGCATCATCAAATCTTATGGACTTTATCTATTCGCTTAAATAAACATTTCCATGGGAGAGACGACATGGTATGTGTTAAGGGTTATATCTGGACAGGAAGAGAAAATCAGGCGGGCATTAGAGCATGAGAGGAAATATGCGCCATGGGGACATCACTTATTGCAGGTTTTTGTGCCTAAGGAAAAGATATATACACAGAGACAAGGGAAAAAGATAAGGAAAGAAAGAAATATAATGCCTGGATATATGTTTATTGAGGTTGATGAATTAACCCCTGAAATGATAGCAGATATTAACAGATTGCCTAATGTGATTAGCTTTTTGACTGATGCAGCAGGCAACCCACAGCCCCTTGATAAGGAAGAAATTAATAGGTTGTTAGGTAAAGCTCACGAACTTGAAGAAAGTCCAGAAAAATTAGAATTAACCTTTTACAAAGGAGAGAGTGTTAAAATTATTGATGGTCCGTTTCAAGATTTTGTGGGCACTATTGATGAAATAATTGAAGACAAAAAGAAATTGAGAGTGATAGTGCCTATTTTCGGACGAAATACACCAGTTGAAGTGGACTTCACACAAGTAGAAAAAATAAGCTGATAATGCCAAAGAAGGAATTAGTAGCAACAATTCAATTGCTTGTAAGGGGAGGACAGGCAACACCAGCACCGCCAGTAGGTCCAGCACTTGGTGCTAAGGGGGTTAATATAATGGAATTTTGTAAGAAATTTAATGCTGTTACCCAAGATAAACAGGGTAAGCTGCTCCCTGTGATCGTTAGGGTTTACAATGATAGGTCCTTTGATTTCATCATCAAGAGTCCCCCAGTATCCGAAATGCTAAAAGAAGCTGCGGGAATCAAGAAAGGATCTGCTGAGCCTAACAGGGTTAAAGTTGCCACTTTGACTTGGGATGATGTTAAAAAGATTGCAGAGGAGAAGATGCAGGATATGAACGCTAACGATGTGTATGCAGCAATGAGAATGGTTGCTGGTACAGCCCGTTCAATGGGTATATTAATTCAAGGAACCCCGCCATGGGAACAGGAACAGCCTCAAGAAACATAACAAAATCTAAAAACAAGGTATCATGAGCCAGGAGACCACTGCTCAAACAGCACAATTACCCAAGAAGAAGTTAACAAAGAAGCAAAGGTTAGTTTATCCAAAAGTTGATAGGACCAAAAAGTATTCTCTTGAAGAGGCGTCCAAGCTGGTGAAAGAAGTTAGCTATGCTAATTTTGATGCTACTGTGGAATTACATGTAAGGTTGGGAGTTGACCCATCCAAGCCTGACCAGATGGTTCGCGGTACTATAACACTACCTCACGGAACAGGTAAGAAAGTTAGAGTATTAGCGTTGGTTACACCAGAAGATGAAGAAAAAGCTAAGGAAGCAGGAGCTGATTATGTGGGTTTGGATGAGTATATACAGAAAATAAAGGAGGGTTGGCTGGATTTTGATGTAGTATTGGCTACGCCACAGGCAATGAAAAAAGTCGCTCAGGTGGCAAGAATTTTAGGACCAAGGGGATTAATGCCTACACCAAAGGCTGGTACAGTTGTAAAAGATATTGCTCAGGCTATCAAGGAGGTTAAGAAAGGACGCATATCGTACAAAATGGACAAATATGGTATTGTACATGTCCCTATAGGCAAGGTGTCTTTTACACCAGAACAGATTAAAGAAAATGCAGAGGCTGTTTTAAAGGCATTGCTAGCTGCCAAGCCTGCATCTGCAAAAGGGCAATACTTTAAGAGCATATACATGGCACCTACAATGGGTCCTGGAATCCCCATAAATCCTAAGGAAGTTCAATAAAATTTTGGAGTCATGCTCACAAAACAACAAAAGGCTAAAATTTTAGAGGAACTTAAGCAAAAGTTTAAGGAATATCAATACTTCTACCTTGTTGATTTTACTGGTTTGACGGCGCAGGAGATGTATGAGTTCAGAAAGAAACTCACAGAAGCAGGTAATGAATATAAAGTTGCGAAGAACACTCTTATCAGAATTGCCCTGGAAGCACAGGATAATAAGGACGATTATAAGGATGTTATTAAATTCTTGCATGGTCCCAATTCAGTTATATTAACCACTCAGCCTGCTGTACCTGCAAGGATAATAAAAGAGATTAGAAAGCAATGGAATAAAGATGTTCCCTCTCTTAGGGTAGCATACATTGAAGGAGGGATTTACATTGGCGATGAAAGCCTTGATGCATTAGCACAACTTAAGACTAAAGAGGAACTTATTGGGGACGTTCTGTCCCTTCTCATGAGTCCAATTAGGAATGTTCTTTCCGCACTAAATGGACAAGCTCAACAGTTGGCAGGAGCACTTAAAACTCTTGCAGAAAAGAAGGAAAAGGAACAATAATCCCATAAAATTGGTTTACATACTTTAACTTTGCACCAAAATAAGAGCGAACAATGGCAGATGTAAAGGCACTTGCGGATCAGCTGGTTAATTTAACAGTTAAAGAGGTTAATGAACTGTTAAACATTCTCAAAGAGGAATATGGAATAGAGCCGGCAGCTGCTGCAGTAGCGGTGGCTGGAGCAGCCGCACCAGGGGCAGAGGCTCAGCAAGAAGAAAAGACAGAGTTTGATGTTATCCTGAAATCGCCAGGACAACAAAAATTGGCTGTTATTAAGGTTGTTCGTGAGATCACAGGTTTGGGATTGAAGGATGCTAAGGCATTAGTTGACGGTGCCCCCAAACCCATTAAAGAAGGCGTATCCAAAGAGGAAGCTGAGGAAATCAAAAAGAAACTGGAAGAAGCAGGAGCTGAAGTTGAACTCAAGTAATAATTTGCTGAAACTTAAGTGCGGGGAACTTTTTAAAGAAGTTCCCTGTTATGTCTCTAAAGGTGGGTTGTTACATAAACATTGAATGGTTTGTATTTGGGGGTAAGGGAAAAATGCCCTTACCCCTTTTTTGTTTTGAAATTGCCTCAATCGGTGATTTTTAAAGCTTGTGAAATTTGCCCTTTGCTAAATAATGTTGGTTATGCCAGCTAAAGTAGTTGATTCATCTAACGGGAAAGTAATTCGTTTTGTTAGTTCACCACTTAATGAAAAGCACTATGTTCCACATCATGACTTGTTAGAAGTTCAGTTGGAATCATTTAAGCAGTTTATGCAGGTGGATATACCACCTTCTATGCGTAAGGAACAAGGTTTATATAAAGTTTTTAAAGAAAATTTTCCGATTACTGATACACGTGAAATTTTTGTTCTTGAGTTCATTGATTATTTTATTGAACCGCCTGAATATAGTGAGGAAGAGTGCAGACAAAGAGGATTAACATATTCAGTTTCGTTAAAGGCAAGGCTTAAGTTATCATGTACTGACCCTGAACACATTGAATTTGAAACTGTTGAGCAGGAAGTATATTTAGGGCACGTTCCTTATATGACTTCCAGAGGTACCTTTATTATAAATGGTGTTGAACGGGTCATCGTTTCTCAGATACATCGTGCCCCGGGAGTCCTGTTTAGTACAAGTATTCACCCCAATGGCACTACTATATATACTGTAAGAATTATACCCTTTAAGGGACCGTGGATGGAGATGGCTACAGACCATCAAGGTGTTCTTTATTACTATATTGACAGGAAGAAGAAGGTCCCCGCTACTATAATTCTTAGGGCTATGGGATATGGAACAGATAAGGATATCCTGAGTTTGTTTGACATAGTTGAAAGTATCCCGGTCAAGAAAACGGCACTTAAGAAGGTTAAAGGAAAGAAAATAGCCGCCAATATAGATAAGGTAATCATTGAAGAGTTTGTTGATGAGGATACGGGGGAAGTTACTACTATTCAACGTAGAGAGAGAATTCTGGAAAGAGGTACTGAAATAACAGATGATATTATTGAGTTGTTGCTTGATGCAGGTGTTGATGAAATCCTTGTGTTTAAAGAAAAGACGGATTATGACTACACAATAATTTTGAACACATTGGATAAGGACCCTACGAATAGTGAGATTGAAGCGTTAGAATATATCTATAGGTTGACTAAGGGAACCGAGCCGCCTGATGAGGCAGCCGCTCGTGAACAGTTTGAAAGGATAATGTATTCGGATAAGAGATATTCTTTAGGAGAAGTAGGAAGATATAAGATAAATAAGAAGCTGGGCTGAAACATACCATTAGACGTTCATGTGTTGACCAAGGAGGATTTTGTGGCTATAACTAGGCGCTTGTTGGACCTGTACAATAAGAGAGTGGAGGAAGATGATGTGGATAGCTTGGCACATAGACGTATAAGAACTGTTGCAGAGCAGTTATATGAGGAATTCTCGCGGGGTCTGTCCAGAATGGCTCGCACTATTAGAGAGAAGATGAATGTTCGTGATTCTGAAGTGTTTACCCCTGCAGATATTGTGAATACCAGGGCTTTAACTTCTGTGTTAAATCAATTTTTTGCTACAGGGCAATTATCCCAATTTGGTGACCAGACCAATCCTCTTTCTGAGACTACTCATAAAAGAAGGATTACTGCATTGGGTCCGGGAGGATTGACCAGAGAAAATGCAGGATTTGAGGTACGTGACGTCCATCCAAGCCACTATGGTAGAATATGCCCAATTGAGACACCAGAAGGTCCCAATATTGGACTTGTTAATACGTTAGCTGTTCATGCTCGCTTAAACAAGATGGGCTTTCTTATAACACCCTATTTACCTGTTGAAAATGGTGTTGTTAAGCTGGATGCAGAACCAATTTATTTGACTGCCGAAGATGAGCAAGGTAAGATAATAGCCCAAGCTTCTGTCAAGATAGATGAGAACGGAAAAATTATTCAAGATAAAGTTAGGGCACGTAAGGATGGAGACTTTATATGGGTAAGCCCAGAAGAAGTAGATTATATTGAAGTGGCTACTAATCAGATTCTGGGCCTTGCTGCAAGTTTAATACCCTTTATTGAGCATGATGATGCTAACCGTGCCTTGATGGGCTCTAACATGCAACGTCAGGCTGTTCCTCTCGTGAAGCCTGAGCCGCCGCTGGTGGGCACAGGAATGGAAGCTAAAGCAGCTCACGACTCACGTATATTGTTAAAAGCTGAAGGAGACGGAGTTGTTGAATATGTTGATGCTGAAACCATAATCATTAGATATGAGCGTGATGAGGAAGAAAAACTTGTTTCCTTTGATGATGACAAGAAAAAGTATAAAATTCCTAAGTTCCAGAGGACAAATCAGAACACTACAATTAATCTCAGGCCGCTGGTTCGTAAAGGAGATAGAGTTAAAAAAGGGCAAATATTAGTGGAGGGTTTTGCCACTGCTAATGGTGAATTGGCACTTGGTAAGAACTTGCTTGTGGCATTTATGCCATGGAAGGGATATAACTTTGAGGATGCTATAATAATTTCTGAACGACTCATAAAAGATGACGTTTATACATCAATACACATAGAGGAATATGATGCTGATGCACGTATGACAAAAGCGGGTCCAGAACAGCTCACTAATGATATTCCTAATGTCAGTGAAGATGCTATTAAGAACCTTGATGAGAACGGTCTCGTAAGAGTCGGAACCAGAGTTTCCGAAGGAGATATACTTATAGGCAAAATAATGCCAAGAGGGGAGTCAGAACCCACGCCGGAGGAGAAGCTGCTAAGGGCAATATTTGGTGATAAAGCTGGAGAATATAAGGATGTTTCTTTAAGGGCAGAGAGTGGTTTTGGGCATGGTGTGGTTATTGCAACAACGCTGTATCAAAGAAAGCAGAAAACAGAGTATGATAGAGAGCGGGATAAGAAGATAATTGACAAAATCAGAAAGGAATATGATAAAAAACTTGAAGATTTGAAGAAACTACTCATTCAAAAACTCATTAAAGTTGTTGGTGGTAAGAAAGCTGCTCAAGATATAAGAAGCATAACCGGTGATTTATTGATTCCCGAAGGTAAGAAGATAACGGAAAAGCTGTTGCAAAAAATAGACGATTTCACAAAAATTGCATCCTATACATGGACAGATGATGAGAAGACTAATTCGCTTATCCAGAAGATAATGAGTAACTATAAACTAAAGCATCAGGAGCTTATTGGTGAGCGCAAAAGGAAAATTAATAATGTTAAAGTCGGTGATGAATTGCCTACTGGAATATTGCAATTGGCAAAAGTATACATAGCGAAAAAGCGAAAGATTAAGGTCGGCGATAAGATGGCTGGTAGGCATGGAAATAAGGGTGTTGTCGCTAAGATTGTGCCCGAGGAGGATATGCCATTTTTGGAAGATGGAACTCCGGTGGATATCGTTTTGAATCCATTGGGTGTGCCTTCCCGTATGAACATAGGTCAGATATATGAAACCATTCTTGGATGGGCAGCCCACAAGCTCGGAGTGCGTTTCTATACTTCATCGTTTGATGGAGCCAAACTGGAAGATATACAGGAATATCTCAAGAAAGCGGGACTACCTGAGATGGGAGAAACATATCTGTATGATGGTGAAACAGGAGAGCGATTTACCCAAAAAGTTACTGTCGGGATGATTTATATGATGAAACTTATTCATATGGTTGAAGACAAGATCCATGCTCGGGCAATAGGTCCCTATTCGCTCATTACACAGCAACCACTTGGCGGTAGGTCCCAATTCGGCGGTCAACGATTGGGAGAAATGGAAGTGTGGGCACTGGAAGCATACGGAGCTGCCTATTGCCTGCAAGAAATGTTAACTATTAAGAGTGATGACGTAGAAGGACGTGTTAAGGCATACGAGGCAATTGCCAAAGGAGAAAATCTACCCAAACCTGGAATCCCTGAGTCCTTCAGGGTGCTTGTTAACGAACTAAAAGGATTGTGCCTTGATTTACAATTTGATTAATAACCATTTGGAATAAAAATTTGAATCGGTAAAAATAGAGGGGTGATGAGACCGAGAATGCATGACCTTGGAATAACTCGCAAGAAATTTGACATTCCAACAGACTTTTCTGCTATAACCATAAGGCTTGCTTCCTCAGACCTTATATTAGAGCAATCTTATGGAGAGGTTAAACTTCCTGAGACAATTAATTATAAGACGCTAAAACCTGAGCGAGATGGTCTATTCTGTGAGCGAATCTTTGGCCCAGTGAAAGATTATGAGTGTGCTTGCGGAAAGTATAAGAAAATACGCTATAAGGGTATAGTTTGTGACAGGTGTGGTGTTGAGGTTACTGAGAAGAAGGTTCGTAGGGAACGCATGGGGCATATTACATTAGAGGCACCGGTGGTTCATGTCTGGTTCTTCAGAACCACGCCCAACAAGGTTGGCTTATTGCTGGGTTATAACAGTAAGGAAGTTGAACAAATAGTGTATTATGAACGCCATGTAGTTGTCCAACCTGGTGTTTTAGAAGAGCATGGTCTCTATAAAGGGCAGTTGCTTACCGAAGATGAATATAGAAGTATTAGAGAATTGATACCTGAACATAATGATAAACTACCTGATTCTGACCCACAGAAGGTTATTATTAAAATGGGCGGAGAGGCTATTGCTGAGCTTCTAAAGCGTGTTGATCTGGAAGCCCTTGCTGACGAATTGAGATATAAGGCCGCCCATGAGTCATCTGCCACACGTAAAAATGAATATTTAAAGAGGTTAAAGGTAGTAGAGGCATTCAGAAAGGCAAATGAGCGAATAGAGAACAGGCCAGAGTGGATGGTAATTAAGGTGTTGCCCGTTATACCGCCTGATTTGCGTCCTATCCTGCCATTGGAAGGAGGTAAGTTTGCAAGCAGTGACTTGAATGAATTATATCGTCGTGTTATAATAAGAAACAATAGGTTAAAGAAACTTAAGGAGGTAAAAGCACCAGAGATTATTATCAGGAACGAAAAGAGGATGTTACAGGAGGCGGTAGACGCTTTGCTGGATAATTCACGTAAGCAAAATGTTCAACGAGGTGAGAGTGGGCGTCCACTCAAGTCTCTTACTGACAACTTGAAGGGTAAGCAGGGACGTTTCAGGCAGAATTTGCTTGGTAAACGGGTTGACTATTCGGGTCGTTCTGTCATAGTGGTTGGTCCGGAATTGAAAATGCATGAAACGGGCTTACCCAAAGAAATGGCTCTGGAACTGTTCCAACCCTTTGTTATACGTGGACTGCTTCAACGTAAGGTTGCAGCAACTATAAAGGCCGCGAAGGCTCTTATAAAAGAGAAAGACCCAGTTGTATGGGAAGTGCTTGAGAATGTTATCAAAGGACATCCTGTTTTACTTAACCGTGCCCCGACATTGCATAGATTGTCTATCCAGGCGTTTCAACCCAAGCTGATAGAGGGTAAGGCTATCCAGTTGCATCCACTTGTTTGTACGCCTTATAATGCTGACTTTGACGGAGACCAGATGGCTGTTCATGTTCCATTGAGTAATGCAGCAGTTGCCGAAGCACAATTACTTATGTTATCAACACATAATATATTGAATCCACAGAGTGGTAAGCCCATAACGGTTCCATCGCAGGATATGGTTCTTGGTTTGTACTATCTTACCAAGCCTAAGCCTGGTGCTAAAGGAGAAGGTAAGAAGTTTCATTCGCCAGAGGAAGTAATTATGGCATATGAGCAGGGAGCTGTTGATTTGCATGCCAGGATAAAAGTTCGTTTGCCGAAACATAAACTGCCGTTTCCGACAGATAAGGAATACGACTATTTAGAGACAACAGTAGGACGTGTTATATTCAATACTCTTGTTCCCGACAAAATACCATTTATTAACGAAACGCTCAAGAAAGGGACCTTGAGGCAGATTATTGCTGGTATTATTAAACATACAGATTATCCGACAACAGCCAAGTTCCTTGATGATATTAAGGAGATGGGCTTTCGTATGGCTACTCGCGGCGGCTTATCATTCAAGCTGAGTGACTTGATAGAGCCTGAAGAGAAGAAAGAAATTATTGAGGAAGCATTGAAAGAAGTTGATGAGATATGGGCAAGCTATAACATGGGTCTTTTGACAAATGTGGAACGTTATAATCAGGTTGTTGACGTGTGGTATAAAGTGATTGACAAGATTACGAATCTTATATATGATAAGATGCAAAAGGATCAGGATGGCTTTAACCCAATATTTATGATGCTTGATTCTGGAGCTCGTGGTTCTAAAGAGCAAATAAGGCAGTTGGTTGGCTTGCGTGGCCTGATGAGTAAGGCTCGTCGTGGTATGGGTAGTGAAATTATTGAAAACCCGATTCTTTCCAGCTTGAAAGAAGGACTTACAGTACTGGAATATTTCATATCTACTCACGGTGCTCGTAAGGGTCTTATTGATACTGCATTGAAGACAGCAGATGCTGGTTATCTCACTCGTCGTCTCGTTGATGTGTCCCATGATATGGTTGTTACGGAAGAAGATTGTGGAACAATCAGAGGTATTAGAATTGGGGCATTGAAAGATAATGAGCAAGTAATTGTGTCAATGTATGACAGGATTCTGGGTCGTGTGGCTCTTGAGGATATTTATCATCCCAAGACAGGAGAATTGCTTTGCAAAGCAGGTCAGGAAATAACGGAAGAGATTGCTAAGAAAATAGATGAATCGCCCCTTGAAGAAATTTGGGTAAGGTCAATTTTGACTTGCGAAACAAGACATGGGGTTTGTGCCAAATGCTATGGTCGTGATTTAGCATATAACAAGATGGTTCAGAAGGGGGCCGCTATTGGTATCATTGCAGCCCAGTCAATTGGTGAGCCTGGAACACAGCTAACTTTGAGAACTTTCCACACTGGAGGTGCTGCGGCAGGTAAGGTAGCAGAGCGATCTGTCAAGGCACGCTTTGATGGAACAGTCAAATTTGAGAATCTCAAGTTTGTGGAGTATGAAGACACTATTACAGGTTCAGAGAGCAAAGTTGTTATTAACAGAATGGGGCAAATTCTCATTATAGATGAAGATGGCTATGTGCTTTCAAGGAATCATGTTCCATATGGAGCAACGTTAATGGTGGAAGAAGGACAGAAGGTCAAGAAAGGAGATCAGTTGTTTATTTGGGACCCTGATAATGCAGTTATTATCTCAGAAGTGGATGGTAAAGTAAGATTTGAAAACATAATAGAAGGATTGACATATCGTGAGGAGGTTGATGAGTCCACTGGACACCGCGAGAAAGTGATTATAGAGTCCAGAGATAAGTCTCGTTTGCCAATGCTTCATATAGTTGATAGTGGAGATAATGTTATCAAGACATATTATTTGCCTGTTGGTGCTCATATTCTTGTTAAGGATGGTGAAGATGTTAAGGCAGGGCATCAACTTGCCAAAATACCGCGTCATAGGCGCAGGATAAGTGACATCACAGGTGGTCTGCCAAGAGTTACAGAGCTGTTTGAAGCAAGGCAACCAGCAACGCCTGCTATACTCACAGAAATAGATGGAACAGTTAAGTTTGGTGAAATCAAGAGAGGGCAAAGGAAGATAATTGTTAAAAGTCCAGAAGGGGAAGAACGTGTCTATTGGGTTCCATTAACTAGGTATCTACTTGTTGATGACGGAGATTTTGTTGAAGCGGGTTCGCCACTGTGTGACGGTGATATAGCGCCATCAGATATTCTGAATATTAAGGGTATTGTGGCATTGCAGAAGTATCTCGTTAATGAAATTCAGGAGGTTTATAGGTCACAAGGTGTTGATATTAACGAGAAACATATTGAGGTTATAGTAAGGCAAATGTTAAGAAAGGTTCAGATAGAAGACCCTGGAGATACGGGCTTCTTGCAAGGTGAGATTGTTGACAAAGCAGATTTCCTTGATGCTAATGAGGAGTTGTATGGCAAGAAGGTTATTGAAGATCCGGGTGATTCAACTAAATTTAGACCCGGGCAGATTGTTACATTACGCGAGATAAGGGATGAAAATTCAAGGCTTAAGCGAGAGGACAAGAAGTTAGTTCAATATAGAGATGTTGTTCTGGCAACGAGCAGACCGGTTGTGTTGGGTATTACCAAAGCAGCACTTGGAACCAAGAGCTGGATTTCTGCTGCTTCCTTCCAGGATACAACGCGTGTTTTAAGTCAAGCTGCGATAGAGGCAAGACGAGATGAGTTGCGTGGATTGAAGGAAAACGTCATTGTTGGACACTTAATACCGGCTGGAACAGGTATGCGAGAATTTCAACGAGTTGTTGCAGGAGCTAAGGAAGAATTTGAGAAAACTGTTGCTAAGGATAAGAAAGCAACTTCATAGATTTAGCGAGGAGTATAGGAATTGGGGCAGGTGTCTGGTGAAAGGAGTTTGATGTAATTTTGCTAAAAAGAGTATATGGGAGACAATCATAAAGTGCCAGACCCAGTTAATCAGCCATATATAGTGGAAGATGTTAAGGGTTTTCCAGTAGTCAGGCTTCCTTATTCCAAGGTAACTTCTGTTCAGGCACCTGCCCTTAAAGCCCTGTTTACAAATATGGTTAAGGAAGGGAAAAAGTATATAGCTGTTGACTTGACTCAGGTTGAGTATATTGATTCGTCTGCATTGAGTGCATTATTGCTTGGTCATCGGTTGACGCGAGACAGTGGAGGAACAATGGTGCTTTTCGGTGTTAAAGGGTGGACGCAGAAGGTTATTGAAGTTTCAGAATTGCATAAGGTTTTTGAGATTATGCAGGACCAGGAACATGCGATTGACTATTTAATTCTGTCACAGGTTAGTAGCGAATTGCAGAATAGAGAAGATAATTCTTCGGAATCACAAGATTAAAGAAGCGGTGATAAATCTTAGAAACCGAGATTTCTGCATAACAGTATTAGGGAGTGGTTCTGCTACACCTGCTATAAACAGGTTCCACACTTCACATCTGGTTGCCTACAAAGGACAGAGAATATTACTTGACGCAGGAGAAGGAACGCAATACAAAATGTTATTGTATGATTCTTTGTCGCCAGTGAACAGGGTTTTAATTACTCATGTTCACGGAGACCACATTCTTGGTTTGCCGGGCTTGTTTTTTACTTATTCTCTTAATGGAGTGGAAAAGCCAATTCATCTTTATTCAACTTCTCAAGTTATAGAATGGTTTTTACTTTTTAAAGATTGGTTGACTGTTCCTTTGACTTTTCCTGTTTATACTCACGTTGTGCCACTGCACGGAAAAACACTACTATATGAGGATAGAGAGCTTAGTATATATAGCATTCCGCTCAGGCATACTACCAACGCTGTTGGATATGTGTTGAAAGAAAACATTCCGCCACGAAAGATTGACCCACAAGCCATTGATAAATTTTCCATCCCTCGTGATCAACTTGGACGCCTTAAAATGGGTATGGATGCTATATTGCCTGATGGAACAGTGGTTCCTAATAATAAACTAACAGTTCCCAACAGGACACCCCGTTCCTATGCATTTATTACTGACACTACCTATCTTCCTCAACTTGCACAACATTTACGAGGAGTATGGGTTTTATACCATGAGGCTACTTTTAGTGGCGATCAGGTAGAAGAGGCAGAATTAACTGGTCATTCTACTTCTGTTCAGGCTGCGCAATTAGCAAAGGAAGCAGGTGTTAGGCTATTGCTAATAGGACATGTTTCTTCAAGGTATGTTAATCCTGACCAACTCGTTGAAGAGGCAAGAAAAGTGTTTCCAAATACGTTCCTTGCTGTGGAAGGATTAAAGATATGGCTGGAAATAGAAAAGATATGGTTGCAATATCCAGATGGTTCGGAATTTTCATTATAGGTATCCTTATAGGAATTAGCATTTCTTGTTCGGTGACTAATAAAGCGCACAGGAAACAAAAGGAAGCCTATAAGAATCTGCCCCCTGATAGCATGCTTCAATTTGCGATAAACTTGTACAGGCAAGAGAAATATTGGAAAGCACAGGAAGTTTTATCTTATTTGCTTGAAGAATACAGAACCCATCCTATAGCGGAAAAGGCATATTATTACTATGCCTTAACGTTCTTTGGTGTTGGAGAGCCTGCCTCTGCAGGGTATCATCTTCATGTGTTTATAAATAGATTCCCCGATAGTGAACTTGTTCCCGATGCCTATTACTGGAAGGCTTATGCTTTATATGCTATGTCTTTGCCTTATAACCTTGACCAGACTTATACGAGACGTGCCTTGGAGGCTTTCCAGTTGTACATAAACTTGTATCCAAACCATAAATATGTGAAAGATGCTCGTGAGTATATAAAAAAACTTAGACGGCGTTTGCAAAAAAAGGACCTGTATAATGCAGAACTGTATTACAAAATAGGTGAATATTTGTCTGCTAAAATTGCTTTGACGCACGTTCTGGAAGATTGGCATGACCTTCCAGAAAAGGATTATGTCGCTTTCTTGATTATTAAATCAACTTATCTTTATGCCATCAACAGCGTGGAAGAAAAACAAAAGGAAAGACTGCAGGAAGTTGTGGAACTTTACCGTAAATTTGAACTGTTACTTGAAAACAGTGAATACCTGCAAGAAGCAGAAAAAATTTATGAAGAAGCTAAACAAAAATTAAATTCTTCGTCATGAGAAAGGATTACTATTTTAAGGAGTTGAAAACAGACCCTTACATTCAAACTCGTGATATAATTGAATTGTGGCAAAAGACGGGCAATTTGTTCAAGAGCGTTAGGGTCATTTCCCACAGAGCAAATCAAATTCAGGCAGACCTGCTTCAGATGTATAAAGACGAAATTGAACAGATAACAGGAGGTTCGGAATTCCTCGCCGATGAAATGAGAGACACTATTGAAAAGATAGCAGTGGAATATGAACAACTGCCTAAGCCTACTTTACTTGCTACCGAAGAATTCATGCAGGATAAAACATATTGGAGATTTATTGAAGAGGAAGGAGAGGAAGATCAGAAGTGAAATGAATGTCCTATAAACTGCTTTTAGGAGTTACAGGAAGCATTGCTATTTATAAGTCGCTCTATTTACTGAGGCTATTACAAGACGAAGGTTTTGAACTTGATGTTATTTTAACGCCATCGGCAACAAAATTTATTCAACCTCTAACTTTTGAGGGTTTATTGCGGAAAAAGGTCTTTATTGATTTTCTGGATTCCTATCCAGCGGGCAGTGACCATGTTGACCTTGCCTCTACCCATGATTTAATGGTTATTGCCCCTGCGACAGCTAAGACAATTTCATCCCTTGCTACTGCAAGACCTGATAATTTTCTGGTAGCTACTGCTCTTGGCTTCCCCCCTGAACGTGTTATTATTGTTCCCGCTATGGAGGAAGGGTTCTGGAATCATCCTGCGACACAGAAAAATATTAATTCGCTTAAAGGATATGGTTATCACATTATGGAGCCGGTTGAGGGAAGGTTGGCAAGTGGTAAGACGGGAAAGGGAAGAATGCCTGAGCCACGTGACATTCTTGAGTTCATCTTTGAGGTTTTGACGCCCAAAAGTAAAAAGCCCTATACAGCTATTATTACGACGGGACCCACACGGGAGCATATAGACCCTGTGAGGTTTATATCCAATGCATCTTCGGGAAAGACAGGTGTTCTATTAGCACGTGAATTAGCATTTAGAGGCAATGAGGTAATTCTTGTGGCAGGGCCCAATGTCCCTTCTTTTTCTCATAGGTTAGTAAGACGAATAGATGTTATTAGTGCCGAGGAAATGTTTAATGCAGTTAAAGAACACTGGCACAAAGCGGATGTATTTATTGGTGCCGCGGCGGTAAGCGATTACATGCCCATTGAAAAGTATGGTAGTAAAATAAAAAAAGATAAAGACCTTTTAACCTTAACTCTTAAAAGGACCCCAGACATATTAAAGTGGGTTGGAGAAAACAAGGGAGAAAATCAAGTAGTCGTCGGTTTTGCCTTAGAAACGGACCTGTCGCCCCAGGAAGCATATAAAAAACTACTGAGAAAGAACGTTGATATTGGTGTTTATAATAGGATTGGAAATGATTTTGTACCCTTTGGTTCGGATTATAACAGCATTGTATTGATGACCCGAAAGGACTTTAAATTTTTTGAAAATGTTAGCAAAGAGGATCTGGCAAAGATTCTGGCAGATGCAATTGAAAATATTTATTAGTCTTTTGGTTTTAGTATCAGTTATTACTAACGCTCAGGAACTTAACTGTACTGTTAACATTGATGCCACACGCTTGCCTAACGTAGATAAGAAAATAATTGATAACTTAAGGGAACAGATTACGAAGTATTTAAATGAGCGTCAATGGACAGACATTCCTTTTGAACCGCACGAAAGGATTGAATGTGCTTTCGCATTAAGATTAGATAGAGCATCAGGAAATGAGTATTCTGGCGAATTAACAGTTCAGTTTACAAGGTTGGTTTATGGGAGCGATTATCGGTCCCCGTTGTTTGTGTTTCGTGATAGATATGTATCATTCACTTTTACCCAGGATGAGCAATTGATTTATGTGGACGGGTCATATACGAGTGAGTTAACACATATGTTTGCTTTCTATGCTTACTTTATAATAGGTTTTGTAATGGACACTTATGGACCTCTTGGCGGAACACCTTTCCTTGAAAAAGCAAGGGAAATTGCCTTGATAGCGTCAACTCAATTGGCAGGTAGTAAAGCATGGTCTCAAACGGCTCGTTCCCGTGATAATAGATATTGGTTAATTGACCTGATGCTAAAACCCGAAATGGTAGAGTTCAGGAAAGCCCTTTATCTCTATCACAGAAAAGGCATGGATATAATGTTTCAAAATGTTACAGAAGGCAGACAAAAGGTGTTTACCGCTCTTCAAAAACTAATTGCCATAAAGGAACAGGAACCAAACAATATCCTGTTGCGAGGCTTTATGGATGCCAAGCGTCAGGAACTTATAAATATATTTTCTTATGCGCCCCTTTCTGAACGTCAGGAAGCTTATAAGTTGCTTGTAAAACTGGACCCTGGTAATCAAGCCGATTACAGGAAAATATTGCAAAAATAGCTTGTCACTGTTTCATGTTGTAAATTTTGTCAAATTCAGACCTTAGCTTGTGGTATGTGTAATTTAACTCATCTGCTTTTGTGTTGAGATTTTTCAGATGCCTTGTATAAAATATTCGCCATGCATCGTCTATTTCCTCAAAAATATTTCTTAATTGCAGTAAAGCATTGTAAACTTGTTCTGCTTCTTCTGTTAATTTCTTGGCATGAACCCCTGCTTTGATAAGCTCTATTTTGTGAGACAGGGTAAGGGGAGACACGACTTGCACGCCTTTGAGTGCATATTCCCTTAGCAAATCATAGGCTTCATTAATCAGGAACCAATAAACTGCTTCCGAAGGGATAAATGCAAACGCAAAATCTGCTGTCCCGTCTTCAGGACGAACATAATCATAGGCTATTTTTTCAAGATGTGATTTCATGTTACTTAAAAAGGCATTCTTGTATTTTTCCTTTTCCGCTTTATTGCTTGTTTCAATCATTTTCCTGTAGTTGTCCAATGGAAATTTTGAGTCAATGCATATTATTCCTGCTGTGGAACGTATGTAAGCATCAGGGATTTTACCATTAGGGAGGCGTTCTCTAATGCCGAACATTTCCGGTGGTAACTGGTCAGAAAGTATTGTTTCCAGAGCTATTTCGCCCAAAGCACCTCGGGCAGAAGGAATCCTGAGCATGGATTCTATGGAACGGTGAAGCTCTTTTATTTCCTTGGTGTGAGAATTTAATTCGCCCAATTTTTCTGAAATTCCTGTACTTTGCCATGCCTTTAAAAGAGCAGATTCAACATTTTTACTGTTATTTAGATTCTTAATGGTTAAGAATAACAATATCAGGAGCAGTATCAGTATTGCTGTTAACATATATGTACTCACGGCATGTTGTTTTTGAGTAAAATTAGGGTGTTGCTGATTTTGAACCTTTTAATAAAAGCATACGTATAATAAAAAAATGCCAAAGCGATGAGGTGCAGATCTTTAGGGTATGGGTTATTAATATTTCTTATGTCTATGTTTAGTTGGGTTAGTGCTCAAAATGTAGGTATAGGACAGCCTAATCCTGGAAGCAAATTATCTATTGCAGGAAATGTTTCTATTGGAAGCACTTTCTCTGGATTAAGCGCGCCCGCTAATGGATTGATAGTAGAAGGACGTGTTGGCATAGGGACATCAAATCCTGCATATAAGCTAGATGTCTATACTGGTGTTGATTGGGGAGGGATGCGCGTCCATGGTGCTGCTAATACCCAATTGATTGTTGAAAGTCCATCTGGGCAGGCAGCTCATATATGTTGGGTTCAGGCAGGAATTAAAAGGTTTTGCATGTCTCTTGATACATCTGGCCAATACTTAGAAGTTCACAGATTTGACAACTTAGGTAATTTACTTAGCGATTCTACTTTAGTTATTGATAGATTAACAGGATTTGTGGGTTTAGGAATTAGACCTTCTCAATATAGATTGGAATTACCTAATATTGCCAGTCCAGCAGGAAGGGGAATTTCCAACCAGTGGCTTATTTATTCTGATAGTTCTCTTAAGAGGGATATAGTGCCTTTGAATAAATATTGGGCATTAAATG
>WFXT01000215.1 GCA_015490475.1 Bacteroidota bacterium | reverse complement strand
GCCTTTATCTGCCGCTCATATCTCTGCTTTGCTTATCCCTTTGAATAATGATGTTATTTCTACTGCCCTTGAACAATTGGTCGCCGATGGAATGATAAAAATTACCAGAAAAAGACTTTTCTATTTGTAATAAAGTTAAGCTAATTAATGTAAATTATAGCTGCCAAGCCTGATGTGGAGAACATGTTAATTAAGCACTACTATTATATCTTGACTAAAACTTTAGAAATTTTGATAATCACTTGATTTTGACTACAAGCAGTATAATCGTATAAAAGGGCAGTGTCAGAACAATCACAAGCGTCCATAATGGAAGTGTTCCACTATGCATGCCCATGAAGATGCCTGCTTCTATAAGTAAAAGAGATAGAGTGAGAATACTGCTCATTGTAAGGATGACTTCAAAGTATTTGTTTAAGAGAATACCTGTTTGCTCTGGAGATAAATGATTTTTCTGGAAGAAGACGGAAGGCAAGTTTAGCAAAGCAGGATATTTATTAAAAAGCTTGAATCTGATTAAAGATAAAATAATAAAAAGGAAGGGAATCAAGCTGAAAAGTGCAGGGATAATAAACAATAAATCTTTGTTTCCATAGCGTGTTGGTTGTCCTGTAAAATCAAAATGAATAGGGACAATAGGAGGTAGGATTAGGTAATATATTAAAGCCAGCACCCATAAAGCAATTATCCCCCCGATATGTATTCTTAATAATGCTTTACCCTTTAGAGAAAATGGAATTGGAGGTATGTATTGATTATTTCTGAGCATGGTGCTTATTTCAGTTCAATGCAAATCAATTTATTTCTTGATTGATGCCCCCTAAGTATGGAAATGTTTGAAATAGGAACGTTGAAGCGTTTGCTTAGCAATTCAATGACTCGCTTGTTGGCTTTTCCTTTCTCTGGAGGTTCTTTTACTTTAACTCGCACAGTGTTTGGTCCTATCTCTTCTATTGTTTCCTGTCTGGAATTTGGTTTTACAATGACGTTTATGAGAATCTTATCCTCATTATTTTCGTTACTTTTTATTCGCCGATGAGCCATATTCCTTCTTTTTCTTCAGGGGGAGACCATAGAACTTTTACACGTTCTTGAGCCATAGCTTCCACCTCAATCCCTGTGATGTCCGGACATATTGGAACTTGTCTGTTGTGTTTCCTGTCAACGAGAACTACTAATCTGACCGATGCTGGTCTACCAAGATTGAATAATGCATCCAATCCTGCTCGGACACTTCTGCCAGTGAACAAAACATCGTCAACAAGAATTACCTGAGAATCCTGAATAGGTTCTGGAATATGCGTTTCATGAGGCACTTTGATACCTTTGTGCTTGTTAATGTCATCTCTGAAAAGGGTTGCGTCCAACGTTCCAAAAGTTGGGGGGAAGTCAGGAGCTATAGCACGAAGGCGTTCCATGAGACGCTGGGCAAATAAAACACCACGTGGTTGTAAGCCTATTAGCAGTGTGTTTCGAAAGGGATAATATTTTTCCATTAACGTCCATGCTATTCGTTCCACTATGGTTGTCAATTGTGCTCTGTCAACTAATAGCTTCTCTGACATGTCTGACTTTTAAATTTTTTTCATTCTGCCACCATCAACAGGGAGGCTTACCCCCGTTATGTATGAGGCGAGGGGAGAGGCAAGGAAGAGTACGGCATTGGCTATTTCCTCTGGTTGTGCCAGTCTGCCCATGGGAATGTTTGATTCCCATTGAGAAAATACTTCTTGCAGAGATACACCTTTTTCTTTGGCTAAATAGTTTGCCAATTCTGTGAGCCTTTCTGTTTTAGTGTATCCAGGAAGCACATTATTTACCGTTATTCCGAATGGGGCAAGTTCAAAAGAGAGTGTTTTTGCCCATGAAGCCACTGCCCCCCGAATAGTATTGCTAACGCCCAGTCCCGGAATAGGCTCATATACCGATGTAGAAACTATGTTGATTATGCGACCATATCCCGCAGTAATCATTCCTTTTACCAACCTGGTTGTTATGGTATGAAAGGAAATTACATGTCTATTGAATGCTTTAATTAACTCATCAACTTCTGCCTCAATTAAGGGACCGGGAGCAGGACCACCAGTGTTATTAACCAATATATGGAAAACTTTGCCCGGATGGTGTTTGAAGAAAGAATCTATAGCATGTGCCACTGATGCAGGTAAGTCATAGTCTGCTACTAAATATTCACCAGTTTTTCCATGTTGTCTGAGTTCTGCAAGTGTCTTGTTTAGTTTCTCTTCATTTCTGCCGATTATCCACACTTCCGCTCCTGCTCGTGCTAATTGAATAGCTATTGCTTTTCCTATTCCTTGCGTTGCACCACCTACCAGTGCCCTAAAGCCGGATAAATCAATCATTGGAAGTTGCTTTTATGAAACAGCGTCTGCACAAAGGTTCATACTTGTCAAGACTACCTATTACTACTACGTCTTCTTCTTGTGTCTTCCTGTGTGAAAATAGTGCAGGAGCACCACATTGCACACAGACTGCATGCAACTTGGTTATGTGATCTGCTACTGCCAGAAGGAATGGCATTGGTCCAAAAGGCTTGCCCCTATAGTCCATTTCCAGCCCTGCTACTATGACTCTCAAACCACGATTAGCAAAATAGGTACACACATTGACAATATCTTCTGAGAAGAATTGAGCCTCGTCAATGGCGAGTACATCATGGTCCGGAGTAATTAGATCATACGCTTCTCTAATGTCCTTAATGGGAATAGCTTTAAGTTGCCTCCCCTCATGAGAAACAATATCTTCTGAACTATATCGTTTATCTATGTCTGGTTTAAGTATTGCTACTTTTTGATTTGCGAGCAAACATCTCTTGACTCTTCTGATGAGTTCTTCTGTCTTTCCAGCAAACATAGGTCCGCAAATAACCTCTATCCAACCACGCTGTGTATATCCATGCCAGGAAGCAGGGTCAAGAGACATATTAGCATTACTTTGCTGATTTCAAAGATATGGGACAAGTAAAAAATGAGTAGCTATACTGTTTAGTCCTCAATAATTCTGAATTCAACTCGTCTATTTAGTGCTCTGCCTTCTTCTGTGTCGTTAGGAGCAATGGGTTGACTCTCACCATATCCTTTGGCTATAAGTCTTGAGGGGTCTATGCCTTTGCTTACCAGATATTTAACCACTGCTTCGGCACGGCGTTGACTTAACCTTAGGTTGTAGGCTTCTGATCCAATGCTATCTGTGTGTCCTGCTATTTCAACTTTTAGGTTGGGATACTTTTTCATTAGTTCAACAACTCGGTCTAATTCTGGATATGATTCTGGCTTAAGGTCCGCCTTGTCAAACTCAAAGAAAATGTTTCGCAAGGCAACAACTGCCCCCTTCTTGATTGGAATCAAAGGCACTTTGAGGTTTACTTCCTTATACTTGGCATCTGACGGAATATCAAAGTTAGCAGAATAGAATAGGTAGCCTTCTTTAGTTACTGCGAGTCCATAGTTTTTACCAGGCGTTAGTGTAACCACGAACTTACCTGTTGCAGAGTTTGAGGTGACGCTTCTCACTGTGTCGCCAGTGGCGTTATCAATCACGAGAACAAACGCTTCAAGGGGGTCCTTGGTAAGAGAGTCATATACAAATCCTTTAACCAGTGTAATGGGGGAGGCTGGTTTAAATGCCAGAAGGGGTAACTTGGTTTTTTGTTCAAGGGTCAACTTTTTCTTTTCTAGCTT
>WFXT01000214.1 GCA_015490475.1 Bacteroidota bacterium | reverse complement strand
CTCCCTCCCCTTTCATAGCATTAGCGTGTGTGCTATTGCATTCTATGATATAGGTGCTGTCGTTAATAGTTTCTGGACCAAGGAATGCTGTTCCTCCTCTAAATCCTGCTCCACGGGCTGATATAGTATCGTTTAGTATTAACGTGTCTGCTCGCAGAGCCAGTATTCCGCCTGTTTTACCATTCCATGGTTTTGCTGTTACCTTCCCATTTGTCTCAACTGTTCCGAATTCGGGGACTGTAACCATCTGTGAAAAGAGAGCAAGATAAGAGTTTTTAAGTGGTCTTGCAAGATAAACTGTATCGTGTTTGACATACATAATTCTGTTAAATTCCCATGAGCCTGTGTTGTTTAAAGAAATAATGCGTCCTGATGCTGGGGTGTTGGATGTGTCTGCGATTATTCCCTTAGTCTGATGGATGAGAACAAGTTGATATGGACTTAATGTAACGATGGTATCAAGGATTATGAACTGCTGGCATGATTGGGCTGATTCTTTTATTGAAAAATATTGGTTAATCACACCTGATATAGCCTGTTGGGCTAATGACCATGGTGCTGTAGTCAGGTTTGCTAATAATAATAGGACTAAACGGTTTGACCTGAATAGCATTGTTAGTAGTTTGAGAAGTTACATTTTGTCCAGAAAGGGAAAATACACCAAAAGGTTGACATTTCAGATGTTTTTCTACTATAGGCATTGATGTTATTTGAGATACCACAACAAAAATCAAGGGGTAGAACTTCATTGCTGAATCAGGAAGGTTTAATTGTGAAGGAGAAATCCAGGAATTGTTTTTGAAAAAATATAAACTCGTTGATGAGTCAGTGGGATGAGCAACTATGGAAAAAATGCTGTCTGAAGAGGACGTCCATCTTACACTTATCCATATAGACGTAGGGCTTGTGAAAGCTGGAGTTGGAAGCCACAGTAAATACCATGCCGATGTGTCTGACTGTTGAACAGGGGTTTTAAAGGGGCTTATGTATTCGGGCTGATTATCTAAAGTGTCAATGTACAGCTCTGCCCAGATGCTGTCGTTGCTTGTGACTTGTAGGGTAGCAAGCTTAACAATAATGTAACTGATAAAATAGTCGTAGGGTACTGAGCATGAGTCGGGGGGATAAATGCCTGCTTGATAACGTATGGCTATTCCCTTGATTGAATCGTTATTGGGTCCAAATAAAAATCCAAAAGAGTTCAAATACACAATGGTGTCTAAAGTAGTATCATAAGGATTGATATTGCAAAAGATGGTGTCGGCATGGTGCCTTGGTTCTGGTTTGTGTTGTGCATACAATGGAGATGTAATAATGCTTAATATTCCGTAGAAGATTAATTTCAACCAAGCATGATAATAACCTGCCATTTAATCAAAATCAAACAGTGAATCTAAATCCAACGAGTCAGAAGGTGGATTTTTGCGCCTGTTGCTCCCTTGTTGCGTTTTGGTTTGCTTTGTCTGTTTTGCTTGCTTAGATTGTTGTGTTTCCTTAGTCTTGCTCTCTCCTTTAGGTTGTTTAATTTCAACAACTTCAAGTGTATCTTTATCTTTCTTGTCAAGAACTAAAATAGAATTCTGTGGCACTTGATTGTTTAATAAATAATCGGCTATAACGTCTTCAACGTGTTTTTGCAGTGCCCTTCGGAGCGGTCTGGCACCAAACTTAGGGTCATACCCCTTTTCTACAAGAAATTCTTTCGCTTTTTCGGTCAGTTCAACATCATAACCCAGTTCATGGATACGCTTTAGTAGGTCCTTCATCATTATATCCAGAATCTTGCGTATTGCTTCTTTATCAAGTGGTTTGAATAAGATTATATCGTCAATTCTGTTCAAAAACTCGGGAGCGAAGGTTCTTTTGAGTGCTTGTTGTATGATAGCCTTTGCCCGAGCATCCATGGCTTGCTTCTTGGCTGTCGTGGCAAACCCTATTCCTTCACCAAATTCGTCCAGTTGACGAGCACCAATATTGGAAGTCATTATGATAATAGTGTTGCGGAAGTTTATTTTTCTACCGAGACTGTCGGTTATAAACCCTTCGTCAAGGATTTGCAGAAGTATATTAAACACATCGGGATGAGCCTTCTCTATTTCATCTAATAGGACTACTGCATACGGTTTTCGGCGAACTTTTTCTGTAAGTTGCCCACCTTCCTCATATCCCACATATCCGGGTGGAGCACCAATAAGGCGAGACACAGAAAAGCGTTCCATGTATTCACTCATATCAATGCGTATAAGGGCATCTTCTGTATCAAAGAGAGAGCGAGCCAATGCTTTCGCAAGTTCTGTTTTACCAACACCTGTTGGTCCCAGAAAGATGAACGACGCTATTGGACGACGAGGGTCTTTCAATCCAACCCTGTTACGCAAAATTGCTTTCACTACCTTTTCAACCGCTTCATCCTGTCCTATAACCTGTGACAACAGTTCTTTCTTCAGATTGCGTAACCTTTCTGTTTCTGTTTGGGAAATTCGTTGAACGGGCACACCAGACATCAGAGAAACAACCTCTGCTACATCTTGATAGGTAACAGGAAAATATTTGCTTTCCATTTCTTTTTCCCACTTCTTCTGTTCAAGTTTGAGCTTTGCCCTTAGTTCCTGTTCTTTGTCCCTATATCTTGCCGCTAGTTCATATTGTTGTGCTTGAATAGCTTTCCTCTTTTCTTGAACAACTTTGTCAATTTCTTTTTCCAGTTTTTTGATGTGTTCTGGAGTTTCAACATTTTTTAGGTGGACTCGGGCACCTGCTTCATCCATAGCATCAATAGCCTTGTCCGGGAAATACCTGTCAGTAACATACCTCTCTGTAAGCTTGACACATGCTTCAAGGGCTTCGTCGGTATATCTCACTTTGTGATATTCCTCATATTGGGGTTTAAGTCTTTTGAGAATCTCTAATGTTTCTTCTGCAGATGGTGGTTCAACAATGACTTTCTGGAAGCGTCGTTCCAGTGCACCGTCCTTTTCAATATACTTTCTGTATTCATCAAGGGTGGACGCACCAATGACCTGTATTTCCCCCCTTGCCAGAGCAGGTTTGAAAATGTTAGAAGCGTCTAGAGAACCTGTTGCACTACCTGCTCCAACAATAGTGTGGATCTCATCAATAAAAAGAATTATATCGGGGTTCTTTTCCAGTTCATTAAGGACTGCTTTCATGCGCTCTTCAAATTGCCCTCTATATTTTGTTCCTGCAACAAGGGACATCATATCAAGTTGCACAATTCGTTTGTTGAGCAAGACTCTCGGGACCTTCCTTTCAACTATTCTGAGCGCAAGACCTTCTACTATGGCTGTCTTTCCAACGCCGGGTTCACCTATTAATACAGGATTATTTTTCTTACGTCTGCTTAGAATTTGGCAAACACGCTCTATTTCCTGTTCTCGTCCTACTACAGGGTCAAGTTTGCCCTCCGCTGCAAGACGAGTTATGTCCCTGCCGAAAGTGTCTAACACAGGAGTCCTTGACGTGGGTTCTCCTTTACGGGAACTTCTCTTCCTTGGTGGGAAATCATCATCTTCATCGTCATCATCCTCATCGTCATCATCAAAGGCACGAGCAGAAAACAAGTCCTGCTTCATCATCTCTTCTATCTGTTCAAATTGTTCAATTTCTGCTTTTAGGACCTCGTAATCAACATCAAACATGCTTTGTAAAATCTGTGTTACAATGTTATCCTTGTGCCTTAAGATAGCTAATAGAAGATGTTTGGTGTCAATTATAGTGCTACCCATTTCGTATGCTTCGGAAAGGGTTCTTTGAAGAATTTTTTCCACCTGTCTTGTATAGTAAGGGGCGGTGTTTCCAGCTGCGGGCTGAAAGTCTTTTATGTTGTTCTCAATTAAAAAGCGAAGTTGGTTAATGTCAACATCTAAGTTGGCGAGAATTTGGACTGCTGGGTCATCTTCGTCAGCAAGCAAAGCCAGAACAATGTGTTCCACCCCTATTTTGTTATGACGAAGCCTCTTAGCCTCTTGTTCGCTCCTGTCAAGAACCTGTCTTACCCGTTTGGAAAATTGAGTTTGCATGTGTATGTTCAATTTTTTGTGTTCCAATGGTATTTAACGCTATTCCAGTAAATAAAGTTTTATGAGCCTTCTCTACTTTGCTTTATTATCTGTTTATAAAGATACCTTTTTGTTTCTAACGGGACAAGCGAGGTGGTGTCAGCAGGCAAAGAATCGTGGGCTAACAAGTAGTATAACAGCTCAGGAACTCTATGCATGGCAACAGTGGGGATGTTTACCTTTTTGCCTTTGTAGAGGATTAGAATCGGAACATGGTAGATAGAAGGTGCGTCATATTTGAATTTTGTACTGTCAGTAAGGATGAAAGGAGGGTTGTGGTCTGTAAAGGCGATAATCAGGGCTGAAGAGTCCAGTTTAAGAAGAGTGTCAATGAATTGAGCCAAAATTCTTTGTTTTCTGTATATTACATTAGCAAGGGCTGGGAGAGGATCAATGCGTGGATAGACAGAAATGGTATCTGAATCAAGGGGAGTGAACCAGGGCCAGTGTCCATACATTGTGACGAAATATATAAATCTGGGTTCTGGTAGAGTATTGTAGTGCTTCAAAAAATAGGAGTATAACTCTTCATCTGGTATAATCCAGTTCCTGTCTGTAAAATAT
>WFXT01000213.1 GCA_015490475.1 Bacteroidota bacterium | reverse complement strand
CAGTAATAATTGACCAGATGAGAATTGATTTGCAAAGATTGGATACAATAGCAAGACGGTTTAACAGACTTGGTGGTGCGATATTCAAAAAAAGAACAAATCTTAATAAAGTCCTTCAGCAAACAATTGAATATCTACAGCCAAGGCTTAATCCAGAAGTTGACATGATAATATCACTACCCGATGAGGACGTGCTCGTTTTCGTTGACCCTGTTTTAATCTCTTGGGCTTTTGAAAACTTAATAAAAAATGCCGTTAGGGCTGTGGGAGATACTGGAATAGTTAAAATATCCCTTCGTAAAGAAGGAAAGAATGCAGTGGTTGATATTGAAGACAATGGTCCCGGAATACCTCCCCTTGTCAGGAAAACACTTTTCGCTCCCGGGATAAGCACTACAGGAGGCTGGGGAATAGGACTTGCCGTAGTCAGGAGAATAGTAAAGGACATTCATGGTGGAGAAGTTAAACTAGTCAGGACAGGCAAATCGGGAACATTATTTAGGATTTATTTACCTTTATTAGAAGAATAATGAGTGGACAGGGTAAATTATATCTGGTTCCGACTCCAGTTGGCAATTTGAAGGATATTACCCTCCGTGCAATAGATGTGCTCAAGGCATGTCCTATTATCCTTGCTGAAGATACACGGAAAGCCCAGATTCTCCTAAAAACTTATGAAATAAAACCACAAAGGCTCATATCTTATTTTAAAGATAACGAACATTCAAGGCTTCCATTAATTATAAAACTTCTAAAACAAGGCAATGATATAGCATACATAACGGAAGCGGGCACTCCGGGCATTTCGGACCCTGGTTATTTGCTTGTTAAGGCGTGCTATGAAAATGATATTGAAGTGGACTGTTTGCCAGGACCAACAGCACTGGTGCCTGCACTTGTCCTCTCGGGGCTGCCTACAGACAGATTTTGTTTTGAAGGATTTTTACCGCGACGCAAATGGAAGAAACGTTTAGAAATGCTCGCAACAGAACCACGAACCATGGTTTTTTATGAATCCCCTTTTCGACTTACCAAGACCCTTGCCCGACTTTCCCAGTTTATGGGAACAGATAGGGAAGCAGCAGTGGTCAGAGAAATTTCCAAAGTTCATCAGGAAGTTAGGCGGGGAACTTTGAAAGAACTTACAGACTATTATATTGAAAATCAACCAAAGGGAGAATGTGTAATAGTAGTAAAAGGATACGATGAGGATAGGGAAAAAGAAACTGAATGATAATTTTGTAAAGCTTCTACTTGCCTTTTCTTCTGGTGCCTTACTCGCTATTGCCTGGCCTCCCCATATTTTCTATTTTGTCATTTTTGGAGCCTTTGTCCCTATAATGTGGATATGGCTTAAAGAACGCTCTATGTTGAGGTTGTGGGGTTATGTTTTTATTGCATTCTTGGTATGGAATGTAAGTGCTACATGGTGGATAATTAATGCTACCTTGCCAGGAGGAATATTTGCCATGCTCGCCAATTCCTTATTGATGACCGTACCATTTGTTGTAAGCAAATGGGTTCGTAGAAAACTTAACCTGCGATTGGGATGGATAGCATTGATAAGTAGCTGGTTGGCTTTTGAACATTTCCATTTCCATTGGGAAGCCGCCTGGCCCTGGCTAACAGTGGGGCATGTTTTTGCAACAATGCCGTCCGTAGTCCAATGGTATGAATATACAGGTCCCTTAGGAGGCACTTTGTGGGTTCTTATCCTAAATGCTTTTTTTGTTGGATTGATATATCCATTGCGGAAAAAACTCATGAGATTGGTGTATGCCTTGCTTATAACTGTCACTCTTTCTATTCCTGTTTTGTTTTCATTCTTTACCTATAACAATTATCAATGTAGGCAAAACAAAGTAAAAGCCCTTGTCATTCAACCCAATATTGACCCCTATGGTGAAAAATTTTATATCCCTTCAGATAGCCAGATAATATGGTTCCTTGAACTTGCCCGACCACATTTGAGTAATAACATAGACGTTCTGGTCCTTCCCGAAACAGCAATACCCGACGGAATATGGCTTCATGAATTGGATACGCATCAGTATATCATGCCATTAAAAAAATTACTTGATTCATTCCCTGACCTTGAGATTGTTACAGGAGCGAGTTTGCTTCAAATGTATCCCGATAAGACTACGCCAACGGCACGGTGCCCCGCTTACCTGCCCTTCTGCTATGATGCTTATAATTCTGCTCTGTTAATAGCCAAAGACACAATTTTGGTGTATCACAAGAACATTTTGGTTGCTGGAGTGGAACGAATGCCCTATGCACAATATCTTCCTTTCTTAAACAAATTGGTTATTGACCTCGGAGGCATCTCTGGAAGCCTCGGAACCTCAGAAAACAACCCAACATTCCCCATAACAAGAAAAGGAAAGGTCATAGCTAACGGTGTCCCAGCCATTTGCTATGAGTCAATATTCCCTGAATATATTTCAGGTGTCATGAAAGATAAAGGTGATATTTTGTTTGTTATAACAAATGACGGATGGTGGGGTAATACGGATGGATATAAACAACATTTCTTATATGCCAGATTGACGGCAATAGCATTACGTAAATGGATTATCCGTTCCGCCAATACAGGAATATCTGGAATTATTTGTCCGCGAGGAGACATAATAAGAAAAACAGAGTTTTGGACCCCAGACGCTTTCGTTGAAACTGCTTACACATGCAGCAAAGTCACGTTCTTTGCCAAACACGGACACTACATAGGGCGTTTCGCATGGGTAATAATTGTCGTCTTGCTTAGTGTCGTCATCATAACGCGACT
>WFXT01000212.1 GCA_015490475.1 Bacteroidota bacterium | reverse complement strand
GATTCAGAGCTTCACTTTATAACGCTCTTTCAATTGAAAGTGTAAAAGTTCTGGCAGAAGTGATGGAAGACTTTGCCAAGCGGAAAGGCTAGTCCTGTTTACCATCCTGAATAGCCTGTCAGTACAAATTCAATTTCACGATTAGTTGCCGCAGGACAATTTTCCTGCTTTCTACTTTGTTCTGTCCTGGTACAACCGGTGACCAAACATGCCAGCAACAGAAAAAAGTAGCTCATAAAAGAGGTTGTTTCGTGTGCTTTCTTGATACAGGTAAAGGAAAGAGAAACCCAAGTGGTGCTTCTGAGAGCGTTCCAGGAAATTAACACCCGAAACGAGAATAGCTTGTTTCAAATAATGACAAAGATTACCCTACCCTATCACTTAAAGAAGTTTTTTGAGAAAACCAGGGATGTTGCAGAATGTCTGAAAGAACATCTCTGAAGATTGAAGCAACGGTTATGGAATGTACACTCGTAGACGACGAACCGAGTCAAGATACAAGATTTGCGTGTGTCCCGAATAAGCTAACGAGTAAAATGCTCCTAGCATTGACTGTCTCTGGTTTTTGAAGCTATGAGAGTACTCTTCTTTTGAACTAATCTACTGCTACGTATCCATTAGGACATTAATTTTTGGTATGAACTTGACTGGTGTGGCAATTTTACATTCAATGCATAGCTCACAAAAACCTCTACAACAGATTACATGTGAGCAGCCTTCTCATCTCTGAATATACAATTAACAAACCAGTCTATGCGGTCTCAATTATCCGGAGATACTGTACCTAAATGTCCGGCAACTATGGTACATAACCTCTTACTATTATTCAAACCGCACATTCAGGTTATCCTAAAATGTAAGGTAAGGTGCATACGACAAACTAAACCTAAAACTATCCTCAGGAGAAACAAGTGTATCGTCTAAAAAGTACTTCACCCTGAAACTGTCTGACTTCCTTATAATGTATTTTTTGTCCATATTATTATACACCACAACAAATGAATCCTCAAACCAGCACTGATAAACATCCCTAATGTGCTTTAACGCAAGACCAAATATCCTGAAATTAATAGTCCTTAAGTACACCCTCGCGGTATCACCAGGCCATAACTTAATTAAACTATCTTCCTTATAATAAGGAACTAATGCAATCCTCCTGCCCTTCACCAACCAGTATATCTGAGGCGTATCTACTTCCGATTCACATAAATCAACTGGTGGACCAAACCTTAATACCTTCTTCTCATCACTCAAATTCTTTATACCAACCACCAACACAAAACGTTTCCAAAGACATCCCTCCCGCAATCTCACATAATGCTTGACATGTAGTTCCTCCACAGTAAGCACTACTTCCTTCCTCAAATCACGTCCTCCACTTCCCCCTTCATGTACATTCACGCAAAACATCATAAAAACAAGCAAAAAAAATATATATAGACCCTCTAATCTCCTATTCATTACCCTGACCCTTTTTACTATTATACATCTCCCTAATCAACTTCATAACATCGTATGGCTCGTAGTTCTCATTCCAAATCCTGTTGTAATACTCAACAAATTTCCTGTATAAAGCTAATGCCTCTTGAAACCGTTCAGAATTATATATAGCCATCGCCTCCTCCTTGCTCTTCGTGAAAAATATTTGTTCTATCAACCAATTTCTCATCTCTTTTAAATATCCCAGCATAACCCTCTTCAAATATGCCTTGCCAGCAGGTGTCATCTTCTCAAACGACCAGTGCCGGATCTGCTTGATCGTAATAGCAAAATGACTCCATGCATCGTCCGGTATGCCCCTCATATGTTGTTCTTCATGATAAAGCAAATTGACCAAGTTATAGTAATTATCCAAAATGTACTCCCCACCACTCGTAACCATAGGATAAATCTTTAACCGATTAGTGCCCCAACCCACACTCATTGCCGGACCATTACTCGTCAAATCCACCTGCACTTCTATCTTCCTATATCTGTTTATCACAAGACGATAGATAGCGCGTGTAACATTGATCTGCGCTTCTCTGCTCGCCTCATGAAATACAACACTCTTAGAGAAAACCGGCGGATTCGGATTATTCAAATTTGAACTATAAAAACTCAAAAACAATCCCACATCAGAGTCATCCACCACTCGTATCTGATCCGAATGACCTAACTTACCTAAGTACTTGCCACTAACAGAAAAATACCTTTCCAAACCTTCCAATTCCACAGAATTCACCACCCAATTCTCACTGAACACATACCCACCCAACCACGGAAAACTATCCACCAGCGGCTCAACCTGCCAAAACCTACTTACTACAGGATCATAATTCCTATACCTGTAATACTGCCAGCCCAACTCCCTATCCAGCAACTGCCCCTGATACGTAAACGGATACGGATCTGTCGCCAACG
>WFXT01000211.1 GCA_015490475.1 Bacteroidota bacterium | reverse complement strand
TTGTGTCCCTCCTCGGAGTGAAGGGGGGGGGGGTAAAGCCCTCATTATCAGTTAGTTTTTCTTTAATCGTAAGCGTTTCTGCACTTGCTCAGAACGTTGGTGTGGGCACTAATTCACCACATCCGTCGGCGCGACTTCATATTTCTGCTTCAGATAAAGGGGTGCTGCTTCCCAACGTGGGCATAACTTCATTGACAAGTTCAACACCAATTTCAACGACACCGGCAGTTGGATTGCTGATATTTAACGATGGTAGTGGTGGTATATTGCCACGTGGTTTTTACTGGTGGGATGGTGCTAAGTGGCGCTATTTGATGGACAGCGTTTCTGTAAAAGGACCTCTGGTGGGCGATGGTACACCAGCCAATCCAGTTGGTTTGCAATCGGGAACTAATGCTGGAGATATTTTAATCTGGGATGGCTCGCAGTGGACAATTGGTCCTGTGCCACTTGATTCTGTATGTAACACGGCAGTGGCAAATTATGTCCAGAAATGGACTGGGACAAAGTTGTGTAATTCAATTATTTATGACGATGGCATTCGTGTGGGCATTGGAATAGCCTCGCCTCATTCAACTGCTCGTTTGGAGGTCTGGGACACTGCTCGTGGAATTCTAATTCCTAGGTTGACTAAGGCACAGCGTGGCAATATTTCTGGACCTGCCAATTCGTTGTTGATTTTCAACAAAGACTGCAACTGGTATGAATACTGGGATTCATTGCAAGGACGATGGGTTCCCTTGATGCCGATGAGTGCCGGTTATGGAGGAGGTCCTGTGACATTGTTTCCGCCAATAGATGTTACTTCGTCTTCATTTGTTGCTAAGTGGCAGTCCAGTTTGCCTGTTTCCAGCTGGTATTTGAGTGTGTGGCAAGATGCAGGTATGACCACGCCAGTGCCCGGCTATAACAATGCCAACATGGGCACTGCTACAATAGACACTGTAACTGGATTGCGCTGCAACACAACATATTACTATCAAGTGGCAGCAGAACTTGCCTGTGGAGACACACTGTGGTCAGAGATTCAAGATGTAACAACAACTGGGGGATTTCAGTGTCAATGGAAAGATTCATGGACACAATTGCCTAGTCCCCCTGTCTCAATGGCAACGAGGAATAATCAAGTGGCAATTGCTTTTAAAGGAAAGATTTACATGGGGTTAGGAGACAGGGGAAGTAGTGTGTGTTTGAAAGATTGGTGGGAATATGACCCGTGTACGGGTAAGTGGAAGCGTTTGGCTGATTACCCTGGCATTAGTGGGGGACTTCACTTTGTATTTGCAATAGGAGACACTATTTATGTTGGTGGTGGAGGGCTTTATTGTGGAGGTCCTTCCGATCAGGTGTATAAGTACGATCCTGTTACGGACACATGGAGTCCAGTAGCGTCATTACCTGCTCCAGTGCTTGGAGCTGTTGGAACAAGTGATGGACAGTACGGTTACATTTTTGGAGGCAGAGATAACACTAATACTTATCGTGATTGGGTCCTACGTTACGACCCCTCAACTAATACATGGACCCAAATCGCTACTTACCCTGCTGGAGGGAGAAGGACAGGGTTTATTATTTATTACAATGGCAAACTTTATATGGGAACAGGAGTTGATGGAGTTACAAGGTATGCTGAGTTTTATGAGTATAATCTGTCAACAAGCACATGGACACCATTGGCAAATTTTCCTTGTCCTATTAGTGATAGTTATGCTACTGTTGATCCCGTTCGGGGAAGGATTTATGTTACAGGATTCCATGGACAGGGTAGTTGTACAAACTGTGAAGATGTATGGTATTATTATGACATTGCTACCAACACGTGGAATCCCATTGCACCGTTTCCTGGTGGTGTAAGGAACAATATACAAGGTATTTATCTGAACGGTGTGATATACGGAGGCTTTGGCCACGATTGTGTTCCAAACTTTTACCGAGATTGGTGGGCATATTGCGTTGAATGATTTGTTAGGAGTTAACTTTATTTTGGATTTAAGGTGACGATTGGCTTTTAGTAGGTTTAGGGCGGGGAATTTTATGGTTTGTAAAAATTTTGTATCTTTATAATCGCAAAATATTATAGGTTGACCTTTAATATGAGAGATTTGCTGAGTCGTAGATTGCCCATTGTGTTTATCATGTTATTAGCTTATTCAACTATTGGCTATTCACAGAGTTGCCCTGTTGTTAAGAAGGTGTTAATTAATGCGTGTGGTTCTGGCTTTGAAGAGGGTTTTAATGAGTATGTACTATTCAACACGGGACCCACGGGGCTCAATATTGACAGTTTACAGATTTGCTTCCCTAACGGTGGCTGTTATTGCAATACTTCTTGTGGTTCGCAGACATTTGTTAGTAACCCAACTTATATTAACGACCTTAATTCTGCTGCGGGATGTTCGCCGCCCCTCTTTGTTGACGCCCTTTCCAACAATCCATTGCCCCCAAATGCTTTACTAGTAGTATTTACAGGTAATCCCCCTACTTATACATACAACTTTTCTGCCAACTGTGGACAGGGTCCCATTTACGTTCTGTTTGCGAATAATACCACGGATGGAACGGGAAGATTTGTAAACAGCAAAAACTGCTCTTCTTCTCGTTATAGAACAATTACATTCTATTTTAATTCTGCCTGTCTTGATACTATAACGTGGGACCGGTGTAATGTTCTTAATGTTGACGGTGAAGTTCTTTTGATTGATTCCAATGGTTCCATAATATATGGTAATACTGACGGATGTACTGTTCTGCCTTTTGATCAGGCTATCATATTAAGGGCTTATAAAAGTGAGACTGGATATGTCTTGAAGTGGATTGTGTCAGATTCAATTAAAGAAATAACGGAACAAAGGGTGCTGGTGCAAAGAATTAACACGCCTAAAGTGCATCAGGAAATTATCGTTCCCCCGACCATTGCGGAATATAATATTTCTGCGGATTATCTTCCAGCTGCTGTGCATATTGAGATAACGAAAGCCGATGGAAGAAAGTTGTCTTCTAATTATGTTTATTTACCTTTATATCCTGCCCAAAACATGGTTGTTTCCATTTCCCCTTTTCCGCAGATACTGTTTTCTCGTGAAGAATTCGTGCGATTGGAAATAATTAGTAGTGACGGTAAAATTATTTACTATGGTGGTCCTATGGATATCCCTACCGCTAATTCAATTTTGAAATCAACGTTTATGAAATTACATGATGGGTTATACATTTTGCGTATCAATGGGAGTATTGTGGTCAGAATACCAAAACTCTAATACTTATCCTGATTTTTGCTAACTTGTCAATAGATAACTTTACAGTAAATTATTGAAGTCATGTCATTTGTGCATTTGCATTTGCACTCGCAATATTCACTACTTGATGGAGCGGTTAGACTAAAGGATTTAATGGAGGTGGTGAAAGAACATGGTTCCCCAGCTGTTGCACTCACTGACCATGGCAATATGTATGGGACATTTGAGTTTGTGCAGTTGGCAAATGAAGCAGGAATAAAGCCAATTGTGGGCTGTGAAGTATACCTCGTTGACAATATGCATGAGAAATCCCCAAAGGAGGTTAGGTACCATCAACTATTGCTCGCTATAAATGAAGAAGGATTCAGGAACCTGTCCAGAATAGTCAGTTTGGGCTTTCTGGAGGGCTTCTATAGTAAACCACGAGTGGATAAAGAATTAATAAAGAAGTATAGCAAGGGCTTAATTGCTACGTCAAGCTGTTTGCAGGGTGAAATTCCACAGGCAATTCTCAAGGGCAACATTGAAAAAGCGGAGCAACTACTTAAGTGGTGGCTTGATGTATTTGGTGAGAATTACTATTTGGAGTTGCAACGTCATGGCATTCCAGAGCAAGATAAACTAAATATTGTTTTGCTTGAATTGGCTGAAAAATATTCCGTTCCTGTTGTGGCTACTAACGATGTGCACTATTTGCACAAAGAAGATTATGAAGCACACGACGTCCTGTTATGCATACAAACGGGCAAAAAGAAAGACGACCCGAAAAGAATGAGATTTGATGTTAATGAATTTTATTTGAAGACGCCACAAGAAATGCAGGAACTCTTTGCTGACATACCACAGGCTATAGAAAACACGCTTGCCATAGCCGATAAGGTTCAACCATTGTCATTAGCCAGAGATACTCTCTTGCCTAAATTTCCAATACCTGCTGAATTCGGTAGTGCTGACGATTATTTGAGGCATCTTGCTTTTGAGGGCGCCAAGCAAAAATTCGGAGACCCAATTCCTGAGCCTGTTAAAGAACGTCTTGAATATGAATTAGGTGTTATCAAAAGAATGGGTTTTAGTTCATATTTCCTCATTGTTCGGGACATAATAGAAGGAGCAAAGAATTTAGGTGTTCGGGTTGGACCGGGACGCGGTTCCGCCGCAGGGTCCTTAGTGGCTTACACCATTGGTATAACACAAATTGACCCACTCAAATACAACCTGCTTTTTGAAAGATTTTTGAATCCAGACAGAATAAGTATGCCAGATATAGATATTGATTTTGATGATAGGAACAGAGAAAAAGTTATTAACTACGTGGTAAATAAATATGGTAAGGAATATGTCGCCCATATTATCACTTTTGGCACTATGGCGGCACGGTCCGCTATTCGGGATGTAGGACGCGTTCTTGGATTTAAACAGAGTGAAATTGAGGAAATAGCAAAATTGATTCCAGACGCAGGTCAGGGAAAAACTCTCAGCGTTGCTGAAGCCCTCCAAACAGTACCAAGATTGCAACAATTATATGAAACAGACAAAAGAATAAGGGAATGGATATCAATTGCTATAAAATTGGAAGGCTCTATACGACAGACTGGTGTTCATGCCGCCGGAATAATTATTTCGCCAACGCCCCTGCTGGACACAATCCCTATCGCTTCACATAAGGACATGGAACTCCCCATTACACAATGGGAATATGCACACGCTGAAGCAGCAGGACTTCTTAAAATGGACATACTCGGACTGGCTAATCTTACTATCATTTCAGATACCCTTGAATTTATAAGGAAACGGAGAGGAGAAGATGCCGTACCAGACATAGATAATGTGCCCCTTGATGACCCAGCAACATTCAAATTATATCAGGAAGGAAGAACAATAGGGACATTTCAGTTTGAGTCTGAAGGGATGCGTCGCTATTTGAAACAACTGAAACCTACTGTGTTTGAAGACCTGATTGCCATGAACGCCCTGTATCGTCCCGGTCCCATGGATTATATACCATCCTATATACGCAGAAAGCACGGTCAGGAGGAGATTACATATAAACATCCGGATATGGAACCTATATTGAAGGATACTTACGGTATAATGGTATATCAGGAGCAGCTGATGATGGTTGCCCAGAAGCTGGCTGGGTTTACGCCCGGTGAAGCAGATACGTTGCGTAAAGCAGTGGGTAAGAAGAAGGCAGACTTGATCGCTAAATTGAAAGAAAAATTCATTGAGGGATGTGTAAAAAACAATATACCGAGAGAATTGGCTGAGGAGATTTTTGCCGACATAGAGAAGTTCGGTCAATATGGTTTCAACAAGAGTCATGCCGCCGCCTACTCATTCCTTGCTTTCCAGACTGCATATCTGAAAGCACATTATCCTGCTGAGTATATGGCAGCACTGCTTTCCAATGCTATCAAGAAGCCAGACAGTATGTTGTTGTATTTGAATGAAGCCCGTTCTATGGGTATCAAAATATTGCCCCCCGATATTAATCAAAGCGAAATAGGATTTACTGTTACCAAAGAAGGACATATTAGATTTGGGTTAGGAGCCATCAAAAATGTCGGTGCCGAAATTGTAAATAAAATAATCACAGAACGTGAAAAGAATGGACCCTTTAAGAGCATTTTTGACCTTGGACGAAGAGTGCCCGGGTTGAATAAGAAAGTCCTTGAATCTCTTGTCTGGTCGGGAGCCTTTGACTCTTTTGGCTACCCCAGAGAGGCTTATACTATGCAACTGCCCCAAAAACCTGAAACCGCTATTGAATACGCCTCCAAGTTGGCAAGTAAAAAGAAGGCTGTTCCAGCAGGACCAACTCTATTCTCTCTTGACCAATTGTCAACGACAGACAACGACCCTGAGTTGCCTGAATTTAAGCCAACAAACAGACGTGAAAGGTTGGTGAAAGAACATGAAATGTTAGGATTTTTTATCTCTGCCCATCCCCTTGATGAATTTAAGCATCTTTATGAAGTTCTTTCTTTAACCACTATTGCAGATGCAAATAAAAAGGAAGGAATATCTACGTTCCTTGTGGTGCCTGTGAAGATTGACAAGAAAGTTAGCAAAAGCGGAAACATATACTATACAGTGGTGGTGGAAGACTTCACTGGAATTCAGGAACTGAGAATTTTTGAAAGCGATTATGAGGCATGGAATCATTTGCTACAAGTTGGTGAGCCAATAATAATAATGGCTGATGTCTCAAAGGATGTTACAGATGACAGAGTGCAATGGAGAATTCTGAAAATACACACACCAGAAGAATTCATACGAGAAACTATCTCAGGAGTTCATGTTCAGTTGCCTGCACAACAAGCCAACAAACAATTGGCTCAAAAGATAAAGAAATTACTCAGCAAAGAAAAAGAAGGCAAAAAATTATTTTTTGAACTGATACTTAATGGTAGTGGCATCTCTGCTCACTTCAAGTCTGAATTTACCATGCCGAATGAACCAGAAAAATTGTCTTCCCTATATCAGATTATCAAAGATTCTGGGGGAACCATGACTTGCTTGATTGCTAATATGTCTAATGGGAAGGAAACAACTAAAATGACTAACAATGGAGGAAAAGCATAAAAATGAATTGCCACCGAAAGATTTTGATTTGAAAGAGGCTTCAACTCTGGAGGAGGCTTTTAAAAGAATTTACACCATAACTCGCAGACTCAGAAGAGAATGTCCGTGGGACAGGGAACAAACTTTTGATTCCATTAGGCATTTGACCATAGAAGAAGTTTTTGAGTTGTCTGATGCTATTATGAAAAAAGACTGGGAGGCTATTCAGGAGGAGTTAGGAGATGTCCTTTTGCATGTGCTTTTCTATTCAGTGATGGGTGAGGAACAACAGAGGTTCAATATTGTTGATGTAATAAACAAACTGGCAAATAAACTAATAGAACGTCATCCACATGTCTATGGAGACCTCTCTGTTAATAATGCCTCACAAGTCAAGCAAAACTGGGAAAGAATAAAAAATAAGAAAAGCAAGAGGAAGTCTGTATTAGACGGAGTTCCTGATTCAATGCCATCACTTATAAAAGCTTATCGCCTTCAGGAGAAAGCAGGTCAGTATGGATTTGACTGGAACAATCCTGATGACGTCAAGCGCAAGGTTATTGAGGAACTGAACGAACTTGAGAAAGCAACTTCATCGGAAGAAAAAGAGAAAGAATTTGGAGATTTACTTTTTGCGCTGGTTAATTATGCTCGTCATCTGGGAATCAATCCCGACACTGCTCTTGAGTCGGCAAACAGAAAATTCAAACAAAGGTTCCAGAAAATTGAAGAGGAAGCTCGGAAGCGTAATATTCCTCTGGAAGAAATGACCCTTGAGGAAATGGACCAGATATGGAATAAAGCAAAGGACAGTGAACAGTAATATTCCTGTTGTTGTAATTGGAGATGTCCACGGGAGAAGCAAGGCGCTAAAAACATTGGCTGATCATATCCCTCATAATGCACATGTTGTCTTAGTAGGTGATTTGATTGACAGAGGTCCTGATTCTGTGGAGGTTTGCCATTTTGTTAAACACCACGGGTGGGAGGTGGTGCTTGGCAACCATGAATGGATGATGATTAAAGCCTTTGAAGACCCACTCATGATGGACCTATGGCTTTCAAATGGAGGCATTGAAACCCTTAATAGTATAGAACAAACTGCAAGCAAGTTAAATATTTCACCCAACAGTTTAATTGCAGAACTAACAGGTTGGTTTAAAGCTTTCCCTTTATATGTGGAAATCCGTCTTTCTAATACCACTTTGCTCATAACCCATGCGGGAGTCAAATTGGGTCTTTCAACATGGCAGGAGGCATTAAACATTCCCCTTGATGACCCTGATTCAATAATATGGTATAGAGGTCCTCTGGGCAATTTTGAAGGTATTACACAGGTTTGTGGGCACACACCAGTGCCTAACGGACCTATTCAAGAAGGTTATAATTGGCGCATAGACACAGGATGCACTTATCGTCATCAGGGATTAGGATACCTATCTGCATTAATTTTTTATCCTGAGCGTTTTGAACCAGAAGTGATAAGAGTTTCCTGCCGACAGTAAATGAACTTTTTGAACATTATTTGTATTTCTTATAAAAAATCGCTGTGTTATGGTAGTATTGAGTCCGGAACAGATAAAGGAATTTGATGTTGACACGTGGGCTATAAGGGTGTTTCTTAAAGCCCTTGAGTTGGTCGGAGGTCCCAGAAAATTGATGGAATATAGAAATTTGACTTGGATTCCAAGTCTCATGGTTGCTTCTTATGCAGTGGTTTTAAAGGAGTTTGCACTAAAAACAGAAGATGAAATCGCTGAGTTTACGGGAGTTTCAAAGCAGACAATCCGAAACATACTCAGAGCAGACGAAAATCTTGGACTTAAAAAAATAATGGGCGAGATAGAAAGCAAGGACGTTAAGGTTCACACTGCTGGAGCCTTGGCTAAATTGGCTTTGAAGGAAATAAAAGAAGGAAGAGACCACATTGTGATATTCTCAAAGGCTTTTGAGATTGCATACGAATCCCTCGGCATAACATGGCCCATTGAAGTCCTTAAGCGTATTAAAGGATTGGACTTCCCTGTTAATAAAGGTGAATTAATGGAGCGACTTTCTGGTTTGGTCATAGAAGGTAAGCGCGCTGAAGAAATCCTTGACCAGATTTCTTACCCAGTGGCATCACCGGCGGAACTGTTGCATAAGATAAAGCGAGTTCTTGGATAACGGGAACAGTTTGCACAATATCGTTTGTTTAGTCCATCAGATGAATGATAATTTGCAAGTCTTGGATAAAATAAGGTGAAATATGGTAATCAGAAAAGAACATGCTCTGGCACTGAGGCATCTGTGGAAACTGGCTAAAGAAAATCAATTAGCCAATCTGTCAGATATAGATGAACAAGTAAGAGAAGAACTTGATTTTGCTGGACTGATTACTTATCCAGACCCTTTGCACATTAAATTAACGTATGGAGGACTTCAGCTGGCGGAGTTGCTTGAAAAATTATATGAACTCAAAAAATACACTATCACTGAGCAGGTTTCCGAAGAGGAAGAGCATGAATATAAAGGTCTTGCGACACCGGAGGAATGGGATGATGAGTGGCGATGGATTGGTAGTGAGGTGATCGCATTGTTAGATAGTGCATGGCGAGCAGGGCAGGTTGGTCCATTAGGTAGAGATGTTTTAATGGAAAGAGGGTTTGCCCGAATTGTTAGAGATAAGGCAAGCAAAAAGGAAAAGTGGCAATTGACAGAAATTGGCGAGCAGGTCCTGAAGATTTATAATTCTATAACACCACGAATAGAAATTGACAGTGAGCTTGCTGAAGTGATCAGGAAGACACCTATTGGACCTGCCCCTTCTTCGCAGTTGCCAACAGGGTCTCATGAAGAGCATTTGCTTGAAAACATGCGATTAATAGCTTATTCAGTGCCTCAATCGGACATATTTGCATTTACTGCATTGGGGCAGGCGGTCAAGAAAGCCCTGACAACAGGAGGCTTTGGCAGTGGAGTGGTTCTTTCTGAAGACCTTATGATTAGTTTGTGGGAACTGGTTGATGGAAAAGAAATTACCGATGAAGCCCTTGTGGCACTTATGGAACTTGGGTATATTGATGATTCAAAAGAATTATTGCCTGCAGGAGAGTGGCTTCTGGAGGCATATAGGCTATGGAAAGAAGGATCCAGAAAAGAAGTGTGGACTTTCTCTATTGAGGAAGAGGAAGTGGTAGTGTTAAAGACAATTGCAGAATTATGGAATAAATATGAAGAAAATCCACGTGATAACATACCAACTTTTGAACATATACGTCGTGAGATGATAGACAAAAAAGTCAAGGAATATAAGCGACTTGTTGAAAGATATGGCAGGAAGCTAAAAGAAATGCCAGAGAAGTATCGTCAGATAGCAAGCAGATTTATGGAAGCGAAGGACTTAGCACGTTGGTATGATGAAAACTTTAACTTGTGGGCAGTTCTTTATTCGCTGGAATCGTTTGAATTGGTAAAGTCAGAGGTTAACGAAGAAGGCAAAGATGTTTATTATATCACAGATATTGGCAAGCAGGTTTTAGACGATCAGGCAAGGAACATGCGGGACATTTCATCCACTGGTGTGAAGGCAATTACTATGTGCCGAAAAACTTTCTCTGCCCCAAATAAAGAATGGTTTGATATTGCTGTAGATGAAAAATTAATCGGAACCTCTGAGCCAACACATTCGGGCTTGATGTATGCGCGTCTTGCTGAGACTATAACCAGAATGCCGTTCTTGACAAAGTATGGAATGATGATTTTCAAGGCTATTCCAGAAAAAGGTGTTACTGTGGATGAGATATATGAAATGTTTGAAAAGGAAATTGGACGTGAGAAGGTGCGCTGGGTATTAGAAAAGCTGGAAGCACGCCACTTGATAGAAATACTTCCCGACGGAAATATAGTAGAAACAGAAGCAGGCAAAAAGATGGATATGGCATTGAGTGGAGTTCCAACAAGTATAGGATTCCCTCTCAATCCGCTTATAGTAAGGTTATTACAAGCCTTGAGGGAAGTCGGAACACTATATGTAAAAGAGCATAAAGTGAGAATACTTCCCAGAAATATAGAAAAAGCAATTAAGTTAAGTGGATTGTCACCCGAGACTTTTAAGAAGATGTTTAAGGTTGCTGAATTGGCTGGCTGGGTGGGTAAGTCATCAATTACAAGTGCTGGATTGTGGCTTCTTGAGGCTGTTGAATTAATGCAACCAAGAGAAGAACTAATAGGGTTAGTTCATGAAGTATATCCGCAAGAAGGGGTTCAAACACCTGCATAGTATTTTCTGCAATTAAATCTAACCTGAAAATTAAACAACCATGCAAAGACCAGTGTTTTTGTTGTCCCTAATCACTGTTGTTGGTGTGCTTATAGGATACATAACAGGCTCATTCGTAACAAGAACTTATACGTTGAAGAGGATAGCGGAGGTTCCTGCCAGTCCAGTGATTGTGAGTAGCATTTATGATTCGTCACAACATGCTATCCTTGTTGGGTTACATAATCCCGGTTTTGTTCCCATTCATCTGGTTAACTACTCGCTTGTGTTTACACCGGGTCAATACACAACAGAAGGGGGGTACGTATTAGCACCGGTTAATCTGAACACTATTCTGCCACCACAGGAAACAATCATTTTGACATTGTCCCTCAAAGAACACACACAAGCATTGGCAATGGGTGATGTTGTTACAGGAACAATAGTTTATACCTACGAGGGATTGCCTGAAGTATATCAGTTGATTCACACTTTTGAACAAACCACATTGACAGGTGCTGAAACGCAAAATGAATCAAACGCAAATATGGAACCACAACAGGAATCGTCTGATACCACAAACAGAAACTAATTAAATTATCCTGAGATGATGGCAACATTTACGATAATAGTTGTTATTTTGTTGGCAATATTACTTACTCTTGTTTTTGCCAATTTTGCGTTTTTCACCATCACGTTTCCTGAGTTGTCGGTATTTCTTGCTTCAATGCTCTTATTCTTTCTTCTGAGCAGAAAGTTAATCTTTGAAAATGCGTTTATCATTGGTTTTTTATCTGAAATCATGAGAGGTGGAAAAGTGGAGTCTCAACAAGTAATAGACAAAATGAAGTCAAATCCAGATTTTTTTGCTGGTTGGACAACACTGGCAATACTGTCACATTGGAAAAGCACTATTGACGGATATAGATATACCTTCTACTCACTGTTTGCTTTGCTGTTGCTCTTGGGTTTGATAGTTCGTTTCGCTTCTATACAATTACCTTTCCTTGCTGTATTTTTTGAAAGTGCTATAATGGGTGCCCTCATTCCAGTATATTTCGCTTGGGCTTATGATACCATGGCTTCTTATTATATGAGGCGGGCATCACTACTTGATGAACATTGATGCGAAACTATAATTTCCTTAATAATTTTAGCTTGCCCATTATACACGATTGGCTGTTCTTTATGGGGCTTTGTAAAAGGGTATGTGTTTTTTTGTAGGGGGCTTAAGGCTTTCCATCCTGTTTTGTGTATCCAGAATTTTGTGTAATTTTACATGTAAATAAATTGATATGAATTACAAACAGATGCTAGTATCTATCATGATAGGTTTTGCTTCGAGTTTGATGCATGGACAAATAGTGCAGTTCTTTGAGGATTTTTCAAGTTCTGCATTGCCTGGCTGGAATCTGAATGGTGCGTGGGCAGGTAATGGCTCTTGTACTGGAATGAGTGGCTATTTGTGGATAGACGGAAATCCGGGTAATTATGCCGAAACACCATGGATTCCAGTAGCAGATAATAGGTTTACAATAACTTATGTCTATAGACGTGGTGATGATGCAAACTGTGGCAATACACCAGAGTCAGGAGAACGTGTAGGTGTGGATTATTCTGTAGATGGTGTTAATTGGATTCGGATCGTTACTTACGATGGTGCCACTGCTCCTTCTGTTCCTACCAGGGATTCATTTGACGTTTCTTTACCGGTGGGTGTGAAAAAAATTAAAATTAGGTTTTATCTTGTTTGGGGGACTGGACCTGGTCTTGATAACTGGGTTTTTGATTCTTTAACTATTTATGTTTATCCAACAGGCTCACGAGATGTGAGAGCAGACACTGTTCCTGGACCGGTGAGTGCCTGCTATTCGCCATCTTCTATTTCCGAGACTTTTCAGTTTGTTTATCGGAATGTGGGTAGCAACGTCATAGATACGGTTTTTATTAGCGTGCTAATTAATGGTTCCTTGTATATGCACGATACGGTTATTTCCCTTATGGATACGATGGATGCTGATACTTTTACTTTGACAATTAACGGTCTTTCTGTTGGGACGAATTTAATAGAATGGGTGGCAACGACACCCGCGGACGCCAATATTTCTAATGACACTCTACGATTCTGGTATGAAGTGGAATCAAATCCATACTACGTCCCATTTGTGGAAACATTTGACCATGCTCCATGCTGGCAATTAGCAGGGGCAAGTCTCCAACCAGCGTCAGCCTGTACAGGCTTAAATTCTTCTCATCTGTTTATTGGAGGGAATCCAGGCAATTATGCCAGAAGTCCGTGGATTAAAACGGGAGGAGCGACTGCGGTATCTATTGGGTATTTCTATAGAAAAGGTGGCACGGGCTGTGGTGAGACACCAGATGCAGGAGATATTATTAGGGTCCAATATTCATTTGATGGTTTTGCGTGGTACACAATCCACGAATATGATGGTGCAACGAGTCCTTCCGTATCTACGTGGGTTCAAGATACCATTGTGCTTCCAGCAGGTGTAGATAGCTTCCGGATTGGATTCTGGGTTGTCAATGGAGCAGGGCAAAATGCTGATACATGGGTCTTTGATTCGTTAGTGGTAGATTCTGTTTACTTTACCAATGTGTCAGCAACGGATGTAGCGACGCCCTCACAAGCTTGTTTTGCTTCAGTACCAACAACAGATACCTTTAAAGTGGTTTTTACTAACAGGGGAAGCAATCTCATTGATACGGTTTATATTACCTCCTTTGTTAACGGAGCCTTATATTCTGTAGATACTATGCAGGTCAATATTCAGTCTCTGCAATCGGATACATTTGATTTGGTACTGAATAACTTGGCACGGGGCGTATATCGGTTTACATTTGTAGTCACAACCGATGGAGATATTCGTCCCTGGGATGACACGATTCACTTTACTTATGTGGTGGGAACTGATCCGACGCCTTTACCTTACTACGAGGGTTTTGTGGCATTGCCGTGCTGGTCCCTGAATGGGGCATGGACATTGCCAGATTCGGCATGCAGTGGTTTGAATTCTGAACACCTGTTAGTTGATGGGAACCCAGGTAATTATGCTGAAAGTCCATGGGTGGTTACTAATGGTGCTACCGGTATTTCTATTAAATATCTTTTAATGAAAGGGCAAGCTGGATGTGGTGAACTTCCCGATGCGGGAGATTCTATAAAAGTGGAGTATTCTTATGATGGTAGTACGTGGTTTGTAGTTAATGGGCACGATGGTGCTACAGCACCGTCTACACCTACATGGATTTATGATACAATTGTGTTACCCGTTGGCGTGGATAGCTTCAAGGTGCGCTTCCGTATTGCTACGGGAGCGGGTTCTGGCTTAGATACGTGGATTTTTGATTCTCTGATGTTAGATACGGTGCATTTCGTCAATATTTCCGCTACTGCACTTTTAGCCAATGATTGGGAATGTGTCGCTTCAACACCTATTGATACAGCTTTTGAAGTTGTTTTTACAAATACAGGTAGCGAAAACATTAATGTGGTTTATGTGTACGCCTTTTTGGATGGGGCACTCCAATCATTGGATACTGTTTTTGTTAATTTGGGTTCTTTAGAAAAAGATACCTTTACAGTTTACTTGCAAGGAATTACACGAGGTGTCCATGAAGTGGTGATAGTTGTTTCTACTGACGGGGACGTTCACGCTTGGGATGACACAATTCGCCATGTTTATGTAGTGGGAACTCATGTGGTTCAATTACCCTATTATGAAAATTTTGTCGGCTTACCTTGCTGGGTGTTGAATGGAGCTACAGTTCAGGGGCCTGGGACATGCGGAGGAATGGGTGATCATCTTAGGATAGATGGTAGTCCAGGATTTTTTGCCGAAACTCCGTGGATAAGTTCAGAGGGTGCTCTGGGCATCCGGGTGATGTATAGATATAGACGAGGTAATGCTGGATGTGGAGAACTGCCTGATGCCGGAGACTCAGTGGCAGTGGAATATTCTCTTGATGGATTTTCCTGGTATCGTTTGAAAGCTTACGATGGGAATAATGCTCCTGACTTGCCCACATGGGACAATGTAATCTTCTCATTACCACAAAATGTGGATAGCTTTAAAATCAGATTTTATCTGGTTTCAGGTGCAGGTCCAGGAAGTGAT
>WFXT01000210.1 GCA_015490475.1 Bacteroidota bacterium | reverse complement strand
TCGCAAAAGTGAGGTTATGTGAAAAGTGAAATTCTCGTTTCACCTTTGCACTAACTGAAATTGGCTAAAACAAACACCCATAGAAAGAGAATTTCGTCAAAACTACTTACCTAAAACTTTATGCATAGTGCTGATGTGTTCCTACCTCAATGTAGTCAATAGCGTGATTTTGCTTGAAAAAACAGTGCAAGGGAACAATTAAACCCATATACTCTCGGGGAGTCCTTTTGAACACGATATTTGTCAATTGCTTTTCATACCGCATTCTTGACCTAAGCTAACTTCAAACAAAATTCTACTCGTCCCTTCTACTTCACTATTTTAATTATTGATGTGGTGCCATTATGCGTCACAGTGGCAACATACACACCAGATGGAAGTTTAGTCTTGATATATCCATCTTCCACCTTTCCACTGTAAATAATCTTTCCATTTGCATTAGTAATCATGACATAGGAATTATAAGGAACAACAAGCATGTCTTTAAAGCGGTCATAATAGGCATTGACTTCTGAATCTACTGTGGAAACAGAGGAAACAGTAGGGGCTATATCCCACACTTTCAAGCCATCAACTGCTGCTTCAACAAGGCTACCATTACCAGAATCTTCTGCAACAAATCTCAATCTGACTCTGTCTGTAGGTTCCACGTAGTCTTTAACTCGTATAGCAACCATCCGCCAGCTACGGTCTGGAGCACGAGTATATTCCACCAATTGCCATGAGGTGTCATTATTTGAAATATAGACTTGCCAATAGTCTTCCAGTGGGGAAGCTCCCATTTCATTAGAGAACCATCGCCAGTATGTAATGACCGGGTCTTGATATTGAGAAAGGTCCATTGCAGGTGATGTAAGGGTCGTTTTTCCATTATCTATATCATCTGTTCCGGGTTGATCTGTTTCTGTAGCAGATGCCCCCGTAACTGCGTATATATTATCTCCTGTTTTGTCATATCCCGGCTGAATCATTGTTTCTCTTGATGGAGATGCAGGGTCCAAATAGGAAGCAACAGGATTAGTTATTGTCCATATGCCAGTTGTAGCATTATCGTCGGGTGCTCCAATAATCCATGGTTCCGATGTAGATACAGGGATCTCCTGCTTCAACTCATATCCTATTAATCTCATATAGGGCATATTGGCGGGGGTTGTTTGTACATTAAGAGGCATTGTTGCCACTTCCTGACAGACGTTATATTTTATGTAATAATGCACTATTGCTGGTCCCTGAACGGGAATATTTACTTTGAAAGAATCTCCAACAACTCTTTGTGCCAGCACAGAATCCCAGGTGGCATAATTGTAAATCTTATATAAAACCCAGACAGAATCTACAATCCCATCTGTAAATGCTGACAATTTCAAGCCCGTGTAACCGTTAAGGACTTCATCTTCTTTGTGAACATTGTCAGCAGTTAGAGCAAAAGCGGTTCCGTTAACAGGTGGATATATTCCATGTCTTGCAAATGCACATAGCAGTTCTTTCTGATTTGGAGTGCCATTAGTTAAGTCACCATCGTCATCATCAGCAATTAATGCTTCCATTAAGCAGTCCTGGAAGAGTTGTCCCTCTTGTCCATCTGGAGCATCTGGTGTTCCCATATAGTGTTCAGCAAATACCTGAAAGGCGGTGTAAGGGTCAGTGAGCTGTCTGAAATCCCACCATGCACCTGCTATTATTTGTCCTGTAGCGTGTGGTGCGGTGGGGTCAACATCTTCTGGATATCTTTTGGGGTCAAGGTCATATCTTCTTATAAAGGATGATGGGTCTGCCTTGAAGAATCCTTCTGCTAGCACTGGGTCTCCTGTGATGAACATTGACCAAACGTCGGCATATCCTTCATGCAAGGCACTATTATCCATACCGTTATCTCCAAAAGCAATATATGCGCGATGGTTAATTCCATGTCCAAACTCGTGATAAACAATTTCTATAAACAAGCCGGATGCATAGCATGTGCCATCATCTGCAAAAAAGTTAATAGCTGAATAGTCGTAATAAGCATTACAAGAACCATCATTTCTGTTTACATAAGCAGGCATTGGATTAGGAAACACTGTTACTCCGGGCCACCAGTAGAGAGTTGTGTCAAAAATATCCAGAGTAGCTACAAATGTGTTTATTGCCGAAGCATTGAGGTTCATAGGAACATCATAGCCATTAGCTGTAGAGGTTAACTGGTTACTGGAAAACGAAACAACATAAGAATTTCCTCCATTGTAC
>WFXT01000209.1 GCA_015490475.1 Bacteroidota bacterium | reverse complement strand
TTAGCAATGATGCCATAAAAAAGGATATGCGGGGTTGCAACCATGGAATTTTTTCTGCGTATATAAAAAAAGATCGTTGTATGAACCTTGTAAACAATTCAACAGGCTTATCAGTAGCATTAATTAGATTTATGAAGTGTCGGGAAGATATGGAAAGATCTTCCATTATAGCCAGTAACACTTTCTCTTTGTGCAAGTTGTGTTGGTGAATCCTATAGAAAGTTAAAGGTTTTGGAATAATGTGTAGTTTATCCAGCCTTGAAGAGGCTCTTAATACAAAATCTCTATCGCCAGTTATTCGTAGATCTTCTTTGAATCCATGGAGTTCCTTAAAAAATTGGGCTCTTACAACTAATTGTGAATTGCTTGTGAATCTTAGATTTCTGAGTAAAATGTCTTCAAAAGAGGCTTTGTTTGTGGTCAGAAAGGGAAAGGGAAGAGGATTTAATAGCTTTTTGGTGCTTCCGTCAAATGCCCAACTTAGGTGAAGGATTAAGTTCAAGTTATTGTTCTCCATTTCTTGAATAGTAACTTCAAGTTTTCTCCAGTGCCATATATCATCGTGGTCAATAAACGCAATAAATGAACCCTTAGCATGCTGTGCTCCAATGTTGGTGGCTTTCGCTACTCCATAATTTCTGTTGAGAAATATAGCTTGTATCTGGGGAAATTTATTTTGCCATAACCTTATGGTTTCTTTTGTGTGCTGATTTGTGGAACAGTCATCTACAATGATAATTTCTATATTCTTGTAACTCTGGTTTATTACAGAGCTAATGGTTGAATTTATGATGTTAGGAGGAGTATTGAACGTGGGGATTACAACTGAAACTAAGGGCATAGATTTATCTCTATTCATGGTTTTGAATTACTTGCGTACTTTTATGGTGCAAAAATAACGAGAATATTTAAGAGCAATTGAGAGTGATGAGAGCAACACTTCTTAAACACAAAATTGTTAATCGTTTCAATGAAATAATGCTAAAGAAAAATCCATTTTGGCATACAGGAACATTTTTCTTTCCGATGAGCAATTTACAAGATCAATATGCAATAAATGTGTCAAAAAAAGAAATCTTTGAATTCTATCCATTGGTAAGGCATGCTTTGCATAACCTAATTTCTGATTGGTTTGATACACGCTATTGGTCTGTTGTTTACAGAGAGTTGTGTGAAGATAAGATTCTCTTGAAGCGTGACGGTTACCAATGGATTTTCGATATAACAAAAGATAATTGGACGACATTATCCGGAATTTTTAAGGCTGCTCAGTTAAAGGTTCCTATTGTGCAGAGTAAAAAGGGATTTATATGGTCAGACGGAAAAGTTGTTATTAACCTTAGAGATAGGTTTATGCTCGGACCAGATGTGTCTACTATTCATGAAGTTTTTTATGACGAAGTTTATAAACTACCGGTTAAGTTGAATTGGGAGGAATATAGTGTAATTGACATAGGAGGATACATAGGGGAGTCTGCCTTGTGGTTTGTTAAGCAGGGATCTCAAGAAGTTCACGTGTATGAACCAATACCCCTTAATTACGAAATTCTGCAGCACAACCTGAATCTTAATAAGAATTTCATTGAAACAAGGAATAGTGAAATAATTGCCTATCAAGAAGGGATATATTGTGAGCGTGGGATAATTGAAGTGCCTTATTGGGGAGGACCAGGAACCTCTATTGAAGACAAAAGAGCAAGCGAAAGAAAGTTTCGTGTGAAGGTATCCACTATAGTAGATGTTTTTGAAAGAGTGTCTAAGCCTATAGGCGTAGTTAAAATGGATTGTGAAGGATGCGAGTATCATGTTTTTACTAAAGATGTTAGAGAAATATTAAAACGTCCCAAAGCGTATATAGTGGAGGTTCATGGACAAGACAAACAAATATTACATGTCTTATCTGCTCTTGGTTATAATATTGTGGAAATAGTACCTCAAACGAAGAAAATAAAGATTGTAAAAGCAGTGAAGGATTAAGATTTCTGCTCATGTTCATGAGTCTC